>DNNS01000041.1 GCA_003497555.1 Spirochaetia bacterium | reverse complement strand
AAAAAAAACATTCCGCAGTTGTCTTCGGTTTTTTACTGGCCGGAAGGAAGCAGCCGCGACTTTGATATGCTTGCTTCCGGCTGCCAAGCCGGTGTTCCCCTGCTTAAATGCGACCCGGCTTTTAGTCCGCCGCTCTTTATCAGTAAAATATGCTGGAAAAAACATTTTAAAAAAGAACAATGCCGTAGTTGCAGTAAAAATTTATTATACCGGATGCGCGCTGACAGAACAGTTTTTAATATACTGGTTAAAGACTGTTTGACCTTTATTTTTAAAAGCTGACAGGCTAAAAAACGAAATTATAACTGCCTGAAACCGTGTACTCTTTATATGAATCCGTATCCCGCCCGGTAAAATCTTCGCATTGCCCATTTAAAGTAACCGTACTGCGATCGCGAATTACCAGATCTCCGCCTGCACCGTAGGTATGACGGAAACGCGTTATTCCCCCGCGCTCATTTAATGTGTACTGCACGCTATAGCGCAGAGACGGTTTGATCATTCCGGATAACAGACGTACTGCCAGTTTTTCTGATCCGCTGAAGTGATATTCGCTGCGGCCTGAGGCATTTACAGATAGAAAATTGAAAGAAAAATTATTTTCTGCCGGATTAACATCGAGACGGCTGTATATGCCGGAATCAATAATCTGCTGGGTCATGGCGGATTTACTGCCGGAAATTATGGAGTTGTCGAGTTTTTCCTGCCAGGTGACCGATACCGTATTTTTTAAATTGCGAAAGTTGTCTTTAAAGGTAATCAGCTGTGAAATATCAAGCCCTGCGCTGTAATCAAAAATATTATCAAATGAAGCGTTAACCTGGGCCAGGCTTATTTTATAATCGGTTTTGGCACGTACGGTCGCAGAATATCCGGATAGAAAAGGTATGATAAGATTGGCAAAAGCATTATAGCGGTGTGAAGTAAGAACGCGTTCTTTGGGATCAAAATCCGTATTGCCGCGCTCCAGGCCGGCTCCGCCGGAAATGGATAAAGCTTTAATCGGGCTCTCAAATCTTAAATCTATTTTTATTATATCAGATTCCAGTGTGTTTGCTGCCAGGCTGTAAAAATAACGGTCAACATATCTGAATTGTCCGAAAAGGCGGCGGCTACCGATATATTTTTCGGCTTCACCGTAAACGGCATTTCCGCGCTGTACATGGTCTGCGCCGGAAAGCCTGTTAAAATCCGTTATACTGTAGGCATAACTGGCATGGCCTTTCAGATCGCGGTTGTGAAAATAAAGAACCGAAGAGAGCAGATGATTTTTTTCCGGCAGGGTTTCGCCTCTTTGCTGCGGCTCCAGCGTGCGTACCAGATCATAAAACTGTCCATAGAGCAGTTTTAAATTAAACATTCGCCCGATTCCGGTTGATAGAGAACCAAAATACCCCATACCCATAAAAGTGCCGTTATCTCCCCCGGCCGCCGGCTGTGAATTTTTAAATACTCCGTAAAATGCCTCTGCGGAAGGATTGATAATAACCGGCGAATCCGTTTCCGGGAAAATTCCTCCGTTAATGCCCCTGGTTTCAAGGCCCCAGAAATTTACCGGAGAAACGGATTTACTGTCGGTTCCGCTTAAAAAATACCAGGAGCGGCGGGAATTTTTTTTATAATCGGCATAAAAATATAAATCATCAATAACATAAAGATCCGGACGGCGGGCTTTTTCTTTATTATACTGGTAGTCAAGGCGGGAACGCATGGAAACGCCCTGTGCGCGCGCTAAAATTCCATAGTAATTAAAGTAGGGAATAAAACTGTTTTCAGAATTGCGCCGCTTGTAATCAAGCCCGCCGGTAACCAGTCCGTAAAAACCGGAATTTCCCGATACCGCTGCGCCTGTTGTTTCCGGTGATCGGATCTTTCTTTTTTTCCCGGAAGACGGCCCGGGATTTTTTTCATCCCTGGCTGTCAAGGCATCATTTGTTATGTTTTCTNNACTGCTCTGCGAGCAAGGCAATATTTTTTTCAGCCTTTTTCATTCCAAAACCGGCAGTTTTTGCCGATCGAATTATTTCGCCGGTTTCAACATTGACTATATTTGCTGTTATAAAAAATTTTTTATCAAGCCTGGAAAGCGCTCCGGTAATTATATAATCCGTACAGATTATTTTTCCAATCTGAACCGCACAGGAGGCATCTGTACATCCGGTGTTCTGAAAATCCTGTTCTTCAAGAATTTTTTTTAAATCAGATCTGTCTAAAACAATATATTTTTTTGATTGAACAAGGAGAACAGAAAGCAGATCGCTGACAGTTTCAGCTTCTGACTCTGAAGTTTCCTGTCCGGAAAATTTCAATACGGATATTTTTTTAATATCTGCAGATAAAACAGCAGTAATTGATAAAAAAAAGATCATTGGCAAGCAGAATTTTTTTTGCATAATTTCCTCGAGGACAGTAATAGTTGATAATTTAGATCCATTATCTGGAAGGCGGCCGGGGCGGAATAAGTTTATATTCGATTCTTACTGTTTCACTGGCAGTATTCCCGGCCTGGTCCCTGGCAGTAATAATTATTGTGTTTTCTCCCCGGCGCAACACTACCGGTACGGAGATAAGTGAACCGGCTGCTGCCTCCGCCACGGTTTTTTTATTTACATCTACAGAGGCGAGATTTTCTTCTATTACGGTAAACTGCAGAGTAAAAAGCTCACTGCTGCTGATGCCCTGCCCGCCGGCAGGCGCTGTGATGTTTATAATAGGCGGAGTAAGATCCGCGCTTTGCGGAGAAGAAGTTTCAAAGTTTTTAATTTTTACCGGTTCTCCTATAACGCCGCTGCTTTCCACAGAAAGCGTATATCCGCTGTTGATGGTGACCCCCGCACCCTGGCCTGAAGCAGGTTTGACTTCTACCTGCCCTTCGTAAACGCTTAATATTACCTGTTGATCGGAAACATCAACTTCAAAAAAAGTGCCCCTGACACCAGCGATTACCGTAGGTGTGGCAATTGAAAAAGAATTGGCTTTGGCGCTTAATTTTTCCACTTTGGCTGCAACATTTCCGTATAGAACATTAATCTGCGATTCATTACGGTCTGCTTTCATGGTCAGTTCCGTGAGCTTAATAACTCCGGGTTTTTTTATCTGCATTTCTATACCGGTGGGAAGCTTTAAATTAATACGGCTGTTGTTAAAAGTCTGGATAGTATCCCCTTTAAAGACCTGTGAGCCGATGTTGATTTTTTCTTTTTTACCGCCAGGGCGCATAACCTGCGCGGAACCTTCAGCGTAGGTTACAACCGCACACTCGGGTTTTGTTTCCTGTGCGTTTAAAAAAAATACGCAGCATAAGAAAAAAGCCGTTACCTTGATTGTTTTCATAAATTACCTCTAAGATTAATTACTGATAGTATAATACACATTCAGGAATTATTCAAACTTCCCAGTATTTCTGCAGTTTTTCTGCATGCCCCGGCCAGGGAACGGGCGAATTCTGCTCCGTTATCAGCGCGTTTTTCCAGGAAAAGCGAACTGATATCGTTATAAAAATTTTCTTTTTGTACAATATCAAGATATCCTTTTTCCAGAAGCATGCCGGCCATAGCCTGAAAATTAAAATAATACGGACCTGTACAGGTGCGGCAGTTATGTAAAACCGGCTCAAAGAGATTATGTCCTCCGCGCGGGACCAGGCTTCCGCCTACGAAAACCAGCTCTGCCGATGGCAGCAGCTTGGAAAGCTCTCCCACCGTATCAAGCAGCAGCACAGACGCTGTTTTTTCACCGCCCCCCGCCCCCAGTTCCTGGCTGCGTCTGCGGAAAATAATGTTTTTTTTATCAAGTTCCCCGGCAAAAACCGGAAAGTCCCTGTGAAATCTGGGTGCAATTACCGTAAAGATACCGGCTGCGGAAAGTTTTAAAGCGGCAGCGCAGACTGCAGACTCTTCGCCTTTATGAACGGAAGCACAGATAAAAATTTTTCCGGTTTCCGGAAGGAAAAAAAGTTTCCGGCAGGTCTGATCGCTGCCAGGAACATATTCCATATCAAATTTCAGATCGCCCGTTACAAAAACAAGGTCAGGCCGCGCTCCCAGGCTGATGTATTTACTGCGCTCACTTTCCGTCTGGACCAGCAGCGCAGCATAACTGCGTATAACCGGACGGAAAAAAAAAGAAAATTTATTATAGACCGGATAATCATGATTGTAGATATAACCATTGGCCAGTATTACCTGTACGCCCAGTGCGGCTGCTTCTGAAATTAAAAGCGGCCATATTTCCGTTTCAAAAATAATAAGCTTTTTTATCCCCAGTCTTTTTATTATAATACGAAAACTGATAAAATTTTCAATCGGTAAAAAAAAGTGGGCCGCACACAAACCTGAAGCGGCTGCGTTTTCCGGCATATCCTTGTAAAAATAGGTGAGCAGTATTTTATTGTTTTCCCGGCTCAGAAGATTAAGCAGTTTACGGGCGGTAAAAAATTCACCGGCTGAAGAAAGATGAACCCAGAGGCCGGTTTTTACCTGCCCCCCGGGCAATCTGATTCCGGCTCTTTCCAGGAATTCGCGCCAGGCCATTTTTTTCAAGCCTGCCATGATCAGCATGCCCGAAAACAGAACAGGATAAAAAATAAAAAAAAGAAAACGCAGAAAAAATATCATGAAAACAGACGGAAAAAATGTTTTTTCCCGGCTTTTAGTATCATGCCGTTTTTCACTTCAATCATCGCTTCTGCCGATGAATATTTTATCTGATCAACCGAAACTCCGCCCTGCAGGATCAGACGTTTTATTTCTCCCCGTGATTTGAAAATTCCGGTTTTTTCCAGAAGATCCGGCAGGCTGATTTTCTGTCCGCCGATTTTTAAAACCGGCAGATCTTCCGGCATAATATTGCGGGAAAACACATTTAAAAAATTTTCATTTTCCTGCCGGGCCTGTTCGCTGCCGTAATAAAATCCGCAGATTTTTTCCGCTAACCTGAGTTTAAAATCGCGCGGGTTAGCGCCCTGATTTATCTGTTCTTTCATCCCGGCAATTTCATTTTCCGGAATATCGGTAAGCAGTTCGAAATACCTGAACATAATATGGTCGTTAATGCTCATGATTTTACCGAACATACTGCGCACTTCTTCGCTGATGCCAATATAATTTCCCAGGGATTTGCTCATTTTTTCCGCGCCGTCTGTTCCTTCCAGGATAGGCATGGTAATTATGGTCTGCGGTTCAAGCCGGTATTCGCGCATCAAATCCCGCCCCACCAGTAAATTGAATTTTTGATCCGTACCCCCTAATTCCACATCGGCATTAAGAGCTACGGAATCATATCCCTGGATAAGCGGGTACATAAACTCCAGCATGGAGATGGGTTCTCCGCTTTTATAGCGCAAACTGAAATCATCACGCTCTAACAGCCGCGCTACCGTATATTTTGACATCAGGCCGAGTACATCATAAAAATTCATGGTTTTACACCAGGAGCTGTTGAATTCTATCCTGGTTTTTTCCGGATCCAGAATACGGAAAATCTGCGCTTTATATGTTTCTGCATTCTGCAGAACTTCTTCACGGGTCAGTCGTTTTCTGGTTCTGGATTTACCCGAGGGATCGCCGATCATTCCGGTAAAATCTCCGATTAAAAAAACCGCCGTATGCCCCAGATCCTGAAATTGCCGCATTTTACGCAGAAGAACCGTATGCCCAAGATGCAGATCCGGGGCTGTAGGATCAAAACCGGCTTTAATAACCAGTTTTTTTTTGCTGTTTAATTTCGCTAACAGAGATTCCTCGCCGATAATTTCGCCGGTTCCGCGGCGGATAACGGATATTGCAGACTCGTTATTGCTCATTGTTGCTCTCTCGCAAGTTGTTTTTCATATAACTTTTTGTATAACACCGGCAGCCTTATATTTTTTTTACAGCAGCAGGAATATATACAGTAATGCGCGTGCCGCCGCGGACTTTGCTTTCAATTTCAATCTCGCCGTTCATGAGCTGCAGCGACTGCCGGACAATAAAAAGCCCCAGTCCGGCGCCGCNNCCGCCGTATTTGCGGTTAATATCCTGTTTTTCCTGCCGGAAAGGTTCAAAAATACTTTTAATTTTATTTTTGGGAATGCCTATGCCGGTGTCTTTAATCGACAGTTTGAGCATGGTATCGCACATATAATTCATCCAGTTATGCGTGAATAAATCAATTTTTTTGGAAGAAAGATTTTTTTTGACAATATCGCCCCGTACAGTGATTGTTCCCGAATCTGTATACTTGAGAGAATTGGAAATCAGATTATCAATTATGTTTATCAGCCGAATGCTGTCGGTGTAAATATTTTTACATTCTTCGGCGACGTTTAGAATAATTTTAAGATTTTTCATTTCATAAAAATTTTTGTGGAAAGATATAATCCTGCGGATTTCGTTTTCAAGATCTACATGTTTAATATCTTTTTCGCCTGGAGATTCCCTGCTGGTCATGGAAAGCAGGTTGTTAATCAGGGTATGCAGGGCGTCAATATTGGCCTGAATAATTTTTTCTGATTCAAGCTTTGTCTCTTCACTGACGGTTTTCTTCATTAAAAGCTGAAAGTAACCCATGATATTGGTTAAGGGTGTTTTTAGTTCATGGGAAATATTGGCAATAAAATCTTTTTTAAGGATTTCATACTCGGTTGCCTTGCTTTTATCTTTCTCGATTTCACCTATGGCTCTGCGTATACGAGTCTGATGCATTTTGATATAGGTCGCAATTTTTCTGGTCATATTCAGAAAACGCCGGTTAATCTGGCGGAAGGGAATTAAATCCAGATCATAATCAAGCTGGATGCGGGTTTTTTCGGGAAAACTGGAAAGCTTTGTTTCTAAATAGCTGAAATAAGAACTGATTTTAAGGCTGAAACGCCGCTGGTTGAAAAAAAGCAGACCGGTAATAAAAAGCAGTTTCATAACGCTGTCAATGGTCCGGGAAAGATACGGCTCCCTGAAAACCAGAAAAAAAATGGTCAGCGAAACAAACAGGGGAAAATAGGTAAAGAGCGTAAGGCTGTTAAAGGAGATGCCTTTTTTCAGCAGTCGGCCGGGCAGAATATCCGTAAACCCGGAAATAAAAAAAATTCTTTCCATGCGCAGCAGCATGGCCATCTGAAAAAAAACAAATATAAGGAAAATAATAACGGCATAGGAATGAAATACCAGAATAAAAAAAACATCAAGGTAAATAATATAGAGAAAAAGCATTATTACATCGCTGATGTTTATAAGCCGGCATCCGGTTTTACTGTTTTTTTCGGCAAGAAAGGCGCAGAGCCGCAAGCGGTAGCGGAAAAAAGCAAAAGCGGCAAATACGGAATAAACGAACAGCGGCCCGGGAAATAGCGGGGATTTGCCGTGGAAAACCGTCATAAATATTTTCCAGGCTGAGGCAATAATTACCAGAAAAATGATCAGTGAAGAAATTCTTTTTTCAAAAACCGATGTTTTTTTTCCCAGGCAGAGCAGATGCAGCGATATCATCTGCAGCAGAACCGCCGCATAGGTCAGGGCATAGGCAATATGTTCCTGTATTATGCTTTTAAAATAAAAATAATGAATATAGATCATCAGGGCGGCGCCGGCTGCCAAAAACAGGGAGAAAATTTTTTTATCCAGCGGAATATTAATACGGGAAAAAATAAAGAGCAGGACAATGGTCTGATAAAGCGAAAAAACAAAGAAGAAATCCACGATACTGACCGTATTCATGACTGTAGTCCGCTGAATTCCACATTGATTATTTTTTCCAGCTGCTGCAGGGCTGATATCTGTTTTTCCCGGCTGTTCAGCATTTCTGAATTATAATGAACGGCATTGCATATTTTAACGGTTACTTTTGATTTATTGATCCGCAAGGTACCGCGCGGATTAAGCCGGCCGGCTCCGCTGATAATAACCGGCAGAAAATTTACATTCTGGCCCATAAAAGCAATCTTCATGGTGCCGGGTTTAAACGGCAGTATATGCTCGCCGTCCGACCTTGTTCCTTCCGGGAAAATAATTAATGATTTTTTCTCAGTGAGTACCCGGGCGGCAGTCTGCAGGGCGCGGTAGGCCTGTCTGGGATTTTTACGGTTAATGGCAATGTACCCTGCTTTTTTCATGGCCCACCCGAAAAACGGTATGCGGAAATAGAGATCTTTGGAAATAAATCTAACTTCCAGGGGAAGAATACCTGCCAGAATATAAATATCGAAGGCAGATTGATGGTTGGATATTACGATATAGCTTTTATTTTTATCAATTTTTTCAAGGCCGGTAACTGTTATTTCCGCTCCGGAGAATAAACATACGCCCCTGCCCCATATTCTGGCTAAATTGTGAAAATATTCCGTACGCTTGATAAAAAAACCCGGAAAGACGGACAGGGCTGTCATGATGATTGTCCAGATTAGAGATAATATAAACCAGATAAAAGACCTAATCATTTATTGAGCCTGTAATAAAAAGTTCGGTTATAATTGCCGACAGGGCAATGTCATGTTTTTGAACCGGTATATTATGACATAACTGGCAGGAAAAAAAAACTCCAACCGCTTTTTTGACAATCCGGTTTTGCAGAAAATAATCAAAAAAACCGCCTCCGTATCCGGTTCGCTGTCTGCCAAGATCAAAACATAATCCCGGCACAAGAGCGTAATCTACCGGATCGTTCCATATTTCTCCTTCAGCAGGTTCGGGTATGCCCCTGTAACCCGGAACCAGACCGTTAAAATCCCTGATGCGGACAATTTCCATCCGGCGTTTGCCGCTTTTTACCCTCGGAGCAAGTATTATTCCGCGGGTAAAATAATATTTAATAAATCCGCTGATATCAACTTCACTGCCGTACGGCAGATAAGAAAGAACTGCGGCGTTTTCCGGAATATGCTTCTGCAGGTGAAAACAGATTATTTTCTCTGCCCGGCTACGCAGAACTTCAGGCAGCTGTTTTCTTACTTGGCTGAAATGCCGGCGCAGAGCTGATTTTTGCATATTTATCCGCTACCCGCCGCCCTGTCCATTTGCGGAGTCGGCAGAACCGATGCCGATTTCAAGTTTGACTCTCATTATGCTGTTTCTTTTTTTCAGAGAGACTTTAAAGACCATATTACGGTATGTTATTTCTTCATTGCGTTTTGGAATTTTCCCGGCAAGTTTGGCAACAAAACCGCCGACGGTTTCTATTTCGCTGTCATCAATAGAAACAGGAATTTTTTCATTAAAAACTTCGATTGTGGTGCGGGCGTCTATGGACCAGGTATTTTCATCTATCTGCTTTATGGATTCGCTTTCTACATCAAATTCATCCTGAATGTCGCCGATTATTTCTTCAATAACGTCTTCCATGGTAATGATCCCGGAAAATCCTCCGTATTCATCAACCACAATGGCAATATGGCTGCGTTTCAGCTGAAATTCGCGAAGCAGTTCTATTATTTTTTTTGCTTCCGGCACATAAAGAGGATCTGTAAGTCTTTTTTTAATATCATTTTTTTCGAATTTCAGTTTTTTTTTGCCGGAAGCATATACCACTTCAAGCAGTTCTTTTATATGCAGAATGCCGATAACATTATCAATACGGTTATCATAAACCGGTATACGGGAATAAATGTTGCTTTCTACCAGCTGCGACAATTCGGCATGCGCGTTATTGATATTGATGGCCGCTACATCTATACGGGGCACCATGATATCGCGCGCCAGGGTATTTTCCATTTCAAGAATACGGCTGATCATTCGTGTTTCGTCATAGGCGGTATTCTTGCGGCCGATTATCTGTAAAATCTTTTTTTTAATGGAAGAGTAGTTTGACTGACGGGAAAACATTTTTATACTGCCTTGACAAAATCGCAGGGGACGTTGATTTTTTCAAGCATTTTTATCTGCTTGCCGTGCAGCCTTTGGTATTCACTGCGGCTGTAGCTGTGTGTTTCGCCGTAAAGATGCATCAGGCCGTGTACAATGGTTTCGGCAATCACCATATCGGCATGGGAGCGGCTGTCAAGTCCGTTTTCAAGGGTAACTTCTATGTTAAGGGCAATGTCTCCTGAAATTTTTTCGTCATCTCCGCTTAAATTAAAAGACAGCACATCGGTAGGCGCATTTTTTTTCCGGTACTGGAGGTTAAGTTTGCGGATAAATTCCCGATCGCAGAAAAGCAGATTAATATCGCCATGCCTGCGGCCGTAGGCGGCGTCGCATAATTTAAGAATACTCCGGAGAAATTTTTTTGCCTTGTTTTTTTCGATATAATGCCGTGTTTTATTGATAATACTGATCATGTCAACTCTCTTTGCTGTATATCTCCGGTCTCGGTTTCGGGATATTCAATACGCGAATGAAAGATACCGGTTAAAACCAGAATAAAGGATTCCTTTACACGCTGAATATCAGAAAAAGTTAAACCGCACTCCGAAAGCTCGCTTTCTGTGATACGCTCCAGAACAAGTTTGTCAATATTGGATCTGATGCGCGCCGGAGACGGAGCGCGCAGACTGCGGGTTGCCGCCTCTACCGTATCGGCTAAAAAAACAATAGCGGCTATTTTACTTTTGGGTTTGGGTCCCGGATAAGAGCAGTCTTCTTTGGAAAGATTGCGGTTTTTTTCCTGATCAGCCTGCAGCCGGTTATAAAAATAGCGGATCAGGGTGGTGCCGTGATGCTGATGAATAATATCTATTACCATCCCCGGCAGGCGGTTGTTTCTGGCCAGTTCAATACCGCGTTTGATATGGCTCTTGATAATGGATATTGATAAAGTAGGCTCCAGCGCATCATGCCGGTTATCGGAATCAATCTGGTTTTCAATAAAATACTCGGGTATATCCATTTTCCCGATATCATGATAATAAGCCCCTACCCGCGCTAACAGGGGGTTTTCTCCGATTTCTTTGGCAGCGCTTTCAGCCAAAGTACCCACAATCATGGAATGATGATATGTGCCGGGCGCTTTTAACTGCAGTTCCTTGAAAAGAGGATCATTCAGATCGGATAGTTCATACAGCCGGAAAATTGTCGGTAAATTGAGATACAGCTCGATTAACGGTAAAAAACTCATTACCAGGGTAATCCCGGTAATATTGACAGCAGCGCATATAGCCAGAGCCTTAAAAAAAACCGGTAACTCCCAGCCTTCCAGTAAAAACTGAATAAACAGCAGCAGAAAAAGCGCCAGCATATTATAACCGCCGGCCCGCCAGATACTATAGCGGCGTTTTAATTTGGCTGCGGTGCGGATGATAATGAATCCGGACAGCAGCAGGCTGAAAAAAGTATTGAGCTGCCCGACAGGCACAAAAAAAGAAGAAAAAATTGATATAATCAGAGTATAAGCCATAGTAAACTGTATACCGAAAATATAATACACTGTCAAGACCGGGAAAATAAAAGGAATAATGTAACCGGAAGGGATATGGGCTGTCAGCCAGGCAAAAAATTCAGTATGTCCCGATAAATAAAAAAAAACCGCAATGAATACAGTCTGCAGGCATAAAATCAGCATGCTTCCCTTTTTTTTCTGAATTTTTTCGATAGATCCGAAAATAAAAACCAGACTTACCAAAAACCAGGCAAGAAAAAAAAGCCCGTCGCCGCATAAAGCAGGATAATTAATACTGGCAATCTGACTGTATTTTTTCAAAAGCAATAATTTTTCTTTGGTAAGTATTTCTCCTTCCTTGACAATAATTGCGCCCTTTTTCAGTTCATTATAAACAGTAGAAACACCGGCAATGCTTTCTTCTTCGGCCTGTCTGGTGGCTGCCAGATTGTACTGCAGATTCTGCCCAATCAGACCGTAAACAATATCCGCCATTGCCTGTCTCCGGCCGGCAGTAAGTACCGGAAAATTAAGGGAGNNATTTAAAATAAAATTTTTCAGGCCGCTTTCTGTAATGATGTCTGATATTTTTTTTACCTGTCTGGTTTTTTCTCCGGTTGTAATATACTGGACAATAATGCTGTCAATATTGGTGCGGGTATGCGTAAAAGTCTGAATGTACCCGCACTCGAGTATAGTGGAAATAATAGTACGTACCCGGGCAGGAAACAGGTTTAATTTATAATTATTATACATGGTTTCAAACGATTCAACCGACAGCCGCAGATTGGTAAATACCTTATCAAACTGGTATTTGGCCTCGGAAACCGGCATATTATTTCCGGAAAGGGAATCCAGGTAATCAAATAAATCATCGCACTGTTCGGTGATGGAAATATTTTTTGTTTCATATACGTCGTAGACCGGTCTGGACTTGGCAAGAGCCTCATTTTTCAGTTTTTCAGTTTCGATCTCGTTAATATATTTGAAATTGCGGTTAATGGCATAATTCCGCAGAGCAGTATCGCCTTCTCTTATATTGCCGGCAATGGCAAAATGCTGCTGAATGGCAGTCCAGAAAAAAACAAGGAAAACCGAGAACAACATGATGCTGATTATCAGATAATCGGTTTTTTGCTCGGATTTAAAAAGCAGGTATAATGCTTTTCTGAAATTCAAGAACGTACCTGTTCCGCAGCTTCCCAGGCCAGAACAACTTTCTGCACCAGAGAATGCCTGATGATGTCACTAACGCTAAGGGAACAAAAACCAATGCCTGCAATCTGTTTTAAGGAATTTACAGCGTGCAGCATTCCGTTATTTTTTATAAAAGGCCTGTCCACCTGGGTAATATCTCCGCAGACGGCCATTCTTGAGTTGCGTCCAAGCCGGGTAAGAAACATTTTCATCTGCTCGGCGGTTGTATTCTGGGCTTCATCCAAAATAACAAAGGAATGATTCAGATTACGGCCGCGCATATAGGCGAGCGGAGCAACTTCTATAATGCCGTTTTCACAGTATTTATTAAGGGCTGTTTTATCGATCATATCAGATAAGGCGTCAAAAAGAGGACGCAGATAGGGAGAGATTTTACTCTCTACGCTGCCGGGCAGAAAAC
>DNNS01000393.1 GCA_003497555.1 Spirochaetia bacterium | reverse complement strand
TCTTCTGGATACTTTATTGGGACTACGCCTGAAAAAATACAGTTCCAAAGCTGCTCTTTTAGCCGGCGCTTCGGCACTGGTTTTTGTGAGTTCGGTTTTTATACTCGCAGTCTGGAATATGCGCCTGTTAAGCGCCTTTTCCGGGTTTTTAAATGTCAACCGGGATGTTTTCACACTGACTCTTGTTTCCCGCGCTGTTTTTGCTTTTTGTATTGCGGTACGCGCTGTCCGCGCCCGTAATGTCTGCAGTGCATTTTTTTTATTCCTGGTTTTCAGTGTGCGCATTGATAATTTTACACTTTTTAATTATTATTTAATTCTTCTTTCGTATACAGTACATCTGTACATTTCCCGCCCCGGTTATAATTATTCTGCAGGGCAGGAAGCATAAATGACCGGTTTCTGCCCGGAAAAAGATATTCTGCCGCTTTATTCCAAAAATCTGCGCCGTCATGCAAAAGCGGCAGCCGAATGCGCCGCAAAAATTTCCCGGGCGCATAAACTCGATCCGGAAAAGGCGCGTAATGCCGCTTTACTGCATGATTTTGCCAAAGCGCTTCCAGCTGAAGAACTTGATTTCAGCAGGAAAAAATATTTACACGGCCGCTCTTTTCCCGATTTTAAAACCGAACACGGCTTTTTAACCGCTGCTATCCTCTCCGGGCGTTACAATGTCCGCGACCAGCAGATGCTTGATGCCATTGCCCATCATACGCTCGGGACTGAAACCGAAAACCCCTATCTGCTGGTGCTTTATATTTCAGATTACGCCAGTCACCTTAAAAAAAAAGACACCAATGGAATCATCAAACTCGCCCGCAAGTCACTGTGGCAGGCAGCTTTATATACTGCCGGAAAAAAATTAATTTATGTTATAAAAGGGGAAAAACATCTATATCCGGAGGGAGTCGGTTTTTATAACTGGCTCCGGACCCGCTGTTTAAAGTATGATCTTTAAAAATAAATTTCTCCTGCTGCTGGCTCCGGCAGCCGGGATTATACTTTTTCTGCGTCCGGTTTCAGATCCCGGAAAACAGTGGTTTGACAAAAAAAAACCTGAAATTATCATCATGTTTACAGGCACCGGCAGCGGCGAACTGGAAAATGCGCATCTGGCAATAATCAACAAATCCAATTTTTCCGCACGCTTTATTTCCATTCCTCCCGGTATGCACGTACCGGAAGGAAAAGATCAGTACATTCCCCTTTATGGGGCCTATAGTATTTCCCGCAATAATTTTATCAGCCGCGTTGAAAAACTCTTGGCCCTGCGCTGTGATTATTATGCCGAATGCCGCAGGGAAAAAACCGCAGAACTGGCCAAAATATTCGGGGGATGTCTTTATTTTAATGAAGGCGAAAATACCAATTTTGACAAGGGACTGGTATATATTGACAGCTCCCGGATCGTAAGTTATACTGAAGGCATCAGTACCAGACTTGATAAAAACGATGCCGAATTCAGCCTGTGGTATAATATGTTTCTGCAGAATTCCCATCTCGTGAATCAGAAAAATCTTGAAAGCGTCAGCAGACGCCTGCGGCGTTCGTTAATTACGGATATCCCGCCTGAAGATTTTAACTTTTTTTTCAACATTCTTATGAAAAATTTTGATTTAATCAATATTTCCTACAGCCGTCTTAATATTACGCGGCAGGCCATGCACGGCGCCAGTAATTTCTCCATTGATGCTCCCCTTGAAAACGGCGAATATGATCGAAATAAAATCAGGGAGATTATCAGGGAACTGGCGGAAGTGAACCCCAAATACCGGCTTTTCCCGCTGATTATACAGGTGAAAAATGCCACCGCCTACAGCCGCATCGCTGCCCGAACCGCCGGTATTCTGCGCTATAAAAAATGCAATGCCGTTGAATACGGAAATCTGGATTTCCGCTATCCATGGTCTGTGCTGATTGACCGGTCAGGATCTCCCCTCAAACGGCAATATCTGCAGAAAGCAGCGGGAATTTACCCGCAAATTTATAAATACAGTTATTTAAAAAATTTTGATTCAACAGTAATAATCGGAGAAGATCATTATGCAGTTACAGAAGAAAAACAGCGCCTGCGCTGAAAATGATTATGCGGATATTCTGCAGCAGCTGGGCAGCGAACTGCATCAGAAAAAAGCGGAAAAAATAGTGAAGNNTTGCCTCAGCCGGCTCCCGGCCGCACCTGGAACTGCTGGCTGACACCGCCTGCAGATTTTTTAAAAACCATTCCCTGAAAACATCGGGAAAAAACTTCAATGCAGAAAGCGGCTGGGTACTGCTTGATTTCGGTTCATGCATTGCGCATTTTTTTCTTCCGGAAACCAGGGAATTTTATAATCTGGAAAAACTTTATTTCGAAGGCGAAATAACAGAGCCTTTCTGAACCTGATAAAAAATATCAGAAACCGGGCAGCGGCAGAAACTCATGATTAAAAAACATCTGAAAAAAATATTACCGCTTTCGGTAATAACCGCCGCTATTTTCATAGCCTGTGCCCATAAAAAGAAAACATCCATCACGCTTTTTACCTGGACACCGGCTGATGAATATACTGTTAATCAGCGTATTATTCAGAAATTCCAGCATGCCAATCCGCAAATTAAAATCAATCATATCAACGATGCCTCGGGCCGGGCCATGGACAAACTGCAAACCATGCTGGCCGGGAGCTCACCACCCGATGTGATGTCCATACACGGCGCGTATTTTATTCCCCTGGCATCCAAAAACACCCTTCTTGATCTGGAACCCATGACCGCAGATGCGGATTTTAATCTGCAGGATTTTTATCCCGAGCTGATTGACGGCTGCAGATATCAGGGTAAATTATATTCTCTTCCCCGTTACACATCGGTATATGTGCTCTTTTACAACCGGGGACTTTTTCAGGAAGAAAACCTTTCTTATCCCGGCAGCAACTGGACATGGAGTGATTATCTGCTGGCGGCAAAAAAACTAACCCGGGATCATGACGGCGACGGTGTCACCGATCAATACGGCTGCATTATTGATTTCTGGGGTGCGCGTATTTATCCCTGGATATGGCAGAATAACGGGCAGATATTTTCCGCTGACGGGCTTAATTGCCTGCTGGACCAAAAAGAGGCTGTGGAAGCCGTACAATTTTTATACGATCTGCAATTCCGTCACCGCGTTACTCCCAAAAGCCTTACGCATGAATTTAAAAACAATGTTGAATTTTTTCACAGCGGCAAGGCGGCCATGTTTATTTCCGGCGCCTGGGATATACAAAATTTACGCAAGAACAAAAATATCGACTGGGATATAGCTCATCTGCCGCGCCGGAAAAAATCCGCCACTATTTTAGGAATGGAAAATTATGCCATATCGAAAAACAGCCGCTATCCTTACGAGTCCTGGAAACTTCTCAGATTTTTATTGTCAGCCGAAACCCAGAAAACCATGGGGCGCGAACTGGAAAAACAGCCCTCGCGCCGCAGCGCTGCCGACGATTATATCAGACATGGTTCTTACAACCGCAGAATAATGATTGAAGCCATGGCCTATGCAGTAAAACCGCCCAACATTGCCAAATGGGGCGAGATCAGCCATTATCTGCAGGATGAACTGGATTTAATCTGGGTTAAGGGCAAAGACCCGGCTTTTGCCCTGCGCACGGCAGTTTCAGAAATTAATAAAAATCTGCAGCCGTAAAATTTGTCTGGAAAAATAAAATTGCCGTTAAGCTGTCCGCCTTACAAGATTAATCAGCGGATCATAAACCAGGGAAGCATTTTTTTCGGCGCTAAGCGGCGTTTCACTGCGCCTGCGGTACGCGCAAAACATCTGTTTTAAAAAAAACAGCTGGGCGGCGAGTCCCCGGTATTTTTTTTCATAAAATAACTTCATCAGCAGGGAATGTTCCTTCATAATCTGCCCGGATACATTAATGTCGCTCAGAATATGAAAATTCCGGCCGGCCTTAAGAGTATAGCGGGTAAGCTCTTGATCGGTTTCCGACAGATGTTTTATTTTCCGGTCAAGATTTTTCCATTCATGCTCCCATTCGTTAATTCCTCCGGAATTTTTTCTTTTCATGACTGAAAATACCGATGCCAGATAATTGCTGCCCGGCAGGGATCCGTCTTTAAGAGTATTCCATTGAATGCCGGTAACCCGGTGGTGGGCCAGGGGGATACGTTCGGAAAGGCTGTAAATCCAGGCTGGAATTTTACTGCTGCCGGAGGCAAAAAAATTTTCCAGGGAAATCCCGAGAATTTGTTCCCTGGATAACCGCTGATTTTTAAACGCCAGCGGAGCCAGGCAGAGCAGATGAGTTTGAGTTTCATATGAGTTAAGCCTTATGGCCCAGGAGGTAACGCAGTTACCCAAAATACCGGAAGTTTTTGTTTTTTTTGCCGCATCAATTATATTGGAAATATGTATTTTAGAATTCGGGAAAAATACCGTATCGCCGGAAGAACGGGAAGCGCTCGAAAGGATTACTTCGTATCCGCGATTTTTAAGAAAATCTGTAGTATAAAACTGGTTAATTTTATTTTTAAATATTTCCGGAAAGACAGCTTTAAATTTTTCCAGTTTTCCGAGGTTGCCGATCATGTCGCTTTGCCCCCAGATGCGTATTTCCCCGGAATCAAAATTCGACCAGTAATTCCAGTCCCAGATAATAAAATCCCTGGGTACCGCGCTGATATCTTCAGGGTAATGAAGCAGCATATCGCACCAGACCCCGGGAACAATTCCTTTTTTCAGCAGAGGAGCAGCCAGTTCTGTTATATGACGTGAATAAACCTGCGATGGGCTGCTGTTTTTTATGGCAGCGCGGCATTTTGGACAGGTTCCGAAAACATAAGCTTCATCTCCCCCCAAATGAAAATATTTTATTTTTCCGAACAAATCAAGATATTCTGAAATGAAGGCGGATAATAATTTTTTTACCGCAGGATTTGACGTGCAGTAGCAGTCTATACGGCTCTTTTGTTCCCGCAGGCCTGCATATTTTTTATGCTTGAGAACATATTCTCCGTGACCAATGGTCTGCAGCAGCGGAATGGGTTCAAGTCCTAAAGAACGGGAATAGTCAAGCAGATCGGAAAATTCTTTTTTACTCATTGCTTCCGGCCATACGCATTCCGGGCAATTTTCCCACCTGACCTTGTCTTCAATTTCCCAGAGAATTGCATTATAACCCAGATCGGAAAGAATATGAAGCCAGTTTTTAATATAATCTTTTTGCAGATTTACATAATTAAAATNNGAATCAAGATGAAAGATCAGAAGTTTTTTTTGTTTATCTGCAATTGTCATGGATGAATTCCTTTATTATTAAAATATTGATACCGGACATTGCCCAGTATTTTAGCAGCCTGATATTTATCTTCTTCTGCGCATAAAACGCGCCATATGGCGATCGGCGTCGGCTTTTTTAATAGTTTCACGCTTGTCATAATTTTTTTTACCCTTACCCAGACCCAGTTCGATTTTTACCAGATGTTTTTTAAAATACATTTTCAGGGGAATAATGGAAAAACCGCTGCGCTCTTTCTGTATTTTAAGACGTAAAAGTTCTTTTTTATGGAGCAGCAGCCGGCGGGAACGAAGAGGCTCGTGGTTGTTGATATTGCCAAAACGGTATTCGGCTATGTGGGCATTTTTCANNGCTTCAATGGTTTCTTCAATAAAATAATTGAAACGGGCTTTTTTATTGCCGGCAATGACAGATTGCATTCCCTTAGTCGGTAAACAGGGAATCTTCCAGGTTTTTAAAATTATATTTTCCCAGACGCAGCCACATGTTACGGTATTTAAGGGTTTCATCAAGAAAATCAATGATTATATAAACCGGAAGTTCGGTTTTATTACTGCGCAGATATTCGAATTTACAGCTCAGTCGCCTGGTATTGTTTTCAAAAAACTCGGTTTCAATGATCTGCCCGTCTTCACCAATGGTAAAAAGACCGTAATTCCCTTTCAGACCGTCAATTTCCTCAACCTGCAGAATAGTTTTTATTTTTTTTTCGCTGATTGGTTTCATTTTGTATTCTTTCTGAAAATCCTCGAAGGTTTGTATCTTTTTAATGCCGAAAAACAATCCGGAAGCGCTTACAAATTCTTCATATATGGAAAGCATATTTTTATAAAAATCGCTGACGTTTTCGATAATAATACGCGGTTCATGACCGCGTTTGAAATTCAGCGTTACAAAGGGTTTTTTTCCGAAAACAATCATGTCTTTGGGAATGTTTTTTAGCTGTTTTTCAATTAACAGGCTTTCAACCGGTACGGAAAAACTTGACGGGGTATTTTTACTGTAATAGTCTTTGATTAAATTAAAGTAAAATTTGGCATCCGCCGCCTGCCCGGGAGCTGCCGGGAAGATCAGGAAGAGGCATAAGACCGCGGCCGGGTTAAAATATTTGTTTGGCTTTTTCATTGATTTTCTCCATAATAAATTTTGCAATTTCATTTTTAGGTTTCACTCCGGAAGCTGATTCCCTGCCATCCGGTTCAAAAACAGTAACTTCGTTATAATCGGAACCGATACCGGCAGCGCCCCCTACCGGGTTCATGATTATGAGATCGCAGTTTTTTTCCCGGCATTTTTTCAGGGCATTGTTTTTAAAACTGCCGGTTTCTGCGGCAAAACCGGCAAAGATCTGCCCGGAACGTTTTTTAAGGGATTTAAGAACATCAATAGTGGAAATTAACGGCAGGTTAAACCGTTCGCTTTTTTTTATTTTGCTCTCTTCGCAAACCGCCGGTTTGAAATCAGCGACTGCCGCAGCCATAATCAGAATATCTATACTGTCAATGATTTTTACGAGACGATTGAAAAGATCCTCGGCAGTAGTAAAATGTTCGGAATGTTCAGCCGGCGGGATTTCTGAAGAGATGTTTCCGTAATAATAATGTACAATGCAGCCGGCTGCCGATGCTTCCAGGGCAAGTTCTCTTCCCATTTTTCCGCTGGAACTATTACCGATAAACCTGACCGGATCTATCATTTCAATACTGCCGCCGGCAGTAATCAGAACTCTTTTCCCTGCTATGGCCGGATATATGGAATTTTTACTTTTTACCAGACGGCTGCGGCAAAAGGAAATTATTATTTCGTATATGATGGAAATATCTTTAAGACGCCCCTGTCCATGATCTCCGCAGGCTAACATGCCATCGTCAGGTTCAATTATTGTATATCCGAATTCCTTTAGACGGCTGATATTTGCCCTGACTATATAATTATGCCACATGGCTGAATTCATGGCCGGGGCCAGTATTTTCTGGCAGGATACTGCCAGGGCCGTGGTAGTAAGCATATCATCAGCCAGACCGCAGGCCAGTTTACCGATTATATTGGCAGTGGCGGGAATAACTGCAAACAGATCAGCTTCTTTGGCAATGTCAAGATGCGGGAAAAGGCCTGGAGTTTTACGGTTGAACATGGAGGAATCGGTATTGGTTCCGCTGACTGCATTAAAGGTCTGCTGTGAAATCATTTTTTGGGCATGACGGGTAAGCAGACAAAAAACCGGGTGTCCGTCTTTACGCAGCCTGGAGACCAGATCAAGTGTTTTGTATATGGCAATAGATGATGTAATACCGATAATTATTTTTGCCAATCTTCTGCCTTATAATTTTTCATTTAATTGTCTGCTTTAATTATAATTTTGCAGTTAAATATTGAACCGTTTTTGAAACATATAATGAAATTATACCTCAATATTGTTTTTTTTTCAATTTTAGCGCGCGTTCGTGTTGGGTGCAAATTTATTTCTTG
>DNNS01000395.1 GCA_003497555.1 Spirochaetia bacterium | reverse complement strand
CGGCGCTCATGTCCTGTCTTATAACCTGCATGGACAAAAACCGGTATTGTGGATAAGTAAGGCAGCCAAAATAGAGCGGGGAAAATCAATCCGCGGGGGCATACCGGTTTGCTGGCCGTGGTTCGGTGCGCATCCGCAAAATAGTCAGATGCCTTTGCACGGTTTTGTCAGGCTGGAAGACTGGAAACTGGAATGCGCCGCAGAAATTGATCGTAACACTACCAGTCTGATTTTTTACCTGACGGAATCGGATATTGCTCCGCATTTTATCCATCAGCAGTTCAATGCCAGACTGATTGTCACAGTGAGTAAATCCCTGAAAGTATCCCTGGAAATTTTAAATACCGGCAATGAATCATTGACTTATACCGCAGGACTGCACAGCTATTTTAATATTGGCGATATCAGCAGCGTAAGTGTTAAAGGCGTCGATGGACTTCATTATCTGAACAAGGTATCCGGTGCAGAAGAAATCCGGAAAGGTGATTTAATTTTTAACGGATTAACCTCCGGAATTTTCCATAATATTACAGAGGCAACTATTTGCGATCCTCTGATGCACCGCCAAATTACAGTCGGAGTCACCGGCAGCCGAACGATTGTAATCTGGAATCCAGGCCCGGGAGTAGAAAACCAGTTTCCGGGTTTTGCTTGCGGCGATGAACGCACCATGCTGTGTGTGGAAGCTGCAGTTCCGGCAGGAGAAGATATTGTACTTCTGCCCGGCGAAAAGCACGAGTTATCAACAATTATCCGGGCATCCTGATATCAGCCTGTGCGGTTTATGATTTCTCACAAATTTTCACTTTTTAAAAAAACGAAAAGAGAGAATTTTTCGAGGAAAATATTACCATTCAAGGCAAATAACCGGAACTTTTTAAATTATGATTCTGTGATAATAATTTATTTTTGTTTTCTTTTTTCAACTGTCTTTGCCGGCGCCGCCCTTCAGACTGCCGATGAATTTTACAAAATACGCAGTTCCAATTGTACAGGAATCAGGCCGGATCCTGTGTTTACTGAAAAAGCGTCACTTTATTATCTGGAAGCCATGAATAATCCGTCAGATGAAGAACGGGCTGCAGTGGGATATTTGAAAACCCTGTATTTTAAAGGCGCTTATATTATTACTGACAGAGAGGAGATCAGAAAAATTTTTTCTATCGGAGTATCACTGGGAGAAAAAATGAAAATCAGATATCCGGATTCGCTTGACCTTATTTACTGGACCGGAATAATGTGGGGAAAATGGGTACAGGTTCATTCCGTGTTTAAAGCTGCCAGTGAAGGAGTTCCCCAGCGGCTGAAAAAAGCCATGGAGCATATTCTGTCTGCAGATCCACTGTATGAAAAAGGCCTGGCGTACGTATTTTACGCCAAACTTCATCTTGCCACCCCCAAAATTCCGGTTATTCTTGAATGGCCGTCAAAAAAAACAGCGATTTCCTGTCTGGAGCAGGCGCTGGTTATGTATCCGGAAAATACAACAGCCCTTATGTATTATGCCGAAGCGCTTAATGCCGATGGTCAGAAGAAGGAAGCGAAAAAAATATTATACAACCTGGCAGTACGCAAACCCCGAACCGATTTTTATATTGAAGACCTGATTTATATCGAACAGGCCCGTAAAATTTCCGGTAAGTATAGATAAAAAATGGTATTTATCCGATAATTCATGTATGCTGCCGGATAAAGAATACATTCTGAATATCAATATTCATTTTTCCGTTAATACCGGTCAAATCAGCACTTTCCGGGCAGATGATAATTATTTTGAGGGCTATACTTCCATTTTTATCAAAAGAAATACCAAGGAAATTGTTCTGAAAATGCACCGCTGCATCAATCAGGTGCTGCGCTCCACCCATACCGCCCGTATGGGGGTAGATGCACCCTGGACAGAATTCTGGGCTTTTCTTCGTAACCGGTTTTCCATACGCTCGGATGCCGCTTATTCCCGCCGCGATAAAATAACTGATGAAAAAACCGGACAAATGCTTTACGATCTTGAATTCTCAACCGGAAAATTTCTTGCGCTCTATGAAGAAAAATCCAACCTGGTTATAACCGGAGATTCTTTTATCAATTCAGTGATTGAACTGCATGAAACCCAGCCTGCTCCCCAGGCCATGCAAAACCTGGTAAACGATCTGTGGTGCAATCTGCTGGCCGGAGTTTATAAGGCCATGCATAACGAACAGCCGTCTTATGGATTTTTAATTACTTCTCATGCTAATTCCATTCCGGAGCCTGAATTCCAGACAGCCATGAACATGCCCGAACCGGAACGCCGGCCCGGAACCGCAGTTGTTCCGGTAATCAGCCCCATGAGTAAAATACCGCTGCTTAAAGTTCAACCCGGAGAAAAACTCTGGGTTACCATCCGCGATGAAAATAACGAAGCGGCCTCATTTATCAATTGTAATTCCGCTCTCGGTCAATATCAGAATATAAATGAAGAAAAGGGGCTATGGTCGTTTCCGGCCCGACTGCTGGAATCTCGTCAATTACCGGACGGCTCCAGGGAATTCCGCTTCAGTATAGCCGGGCAAAATAATGAGCTGCAGGGGGTTTATAACTCCACCCGCGAAGAAGCATCTAATTATAATGTTAAAATTTTCCGCCCGGAAGTACAGTCCGTCCAGAAAACCGATCAGCCGGAAATGATTAATTCTCAAGCCGAAACCCCTGCCGCACAAAAAAAATTCTTTTTAGCTGCGATAGTTTCGATTTTAATCGTACTGGGACTGGTGCTGGCTATTGTGGCAGTTTACTCCTCGCTTTAAATAGAAAATATTTTTTTTACAGTCTGCAGCAGATACTCGCGGTTTTCTTTCTGCATAGGGCACATGGGCAGGCGGTAAATTTCTTCACACATTCCCCTGTCAGCAAGTGCCGCTTTTACCGGTATGGGATTAGTCTCTATAAAAAGCGCTGAAAATAATTCTGACAGAATATCATGCAATTTTTTTGCTGAAGGAAAATCTTTTTCAGCTGCCGTTTTTACCAGCCTTACCATCTGCCCTGGTATCAAATTGGCAGCCACGGAAATTACTCCGTGTCCGCCATTTTTCATCAATTCGAGAGTCAGGGAATCGTCACCTGAAAGCACGGAAAATCCGTCAGGTGCATTTTTTATAACATCTTTGATCTGCTCCATGTCCCCGGAAGCTTCTTTTACTCCGGCGATATTGGGGCACTCGGCAGCTATGCGGAAAAGTGTTTTGGTTTCAACATTTACGCCGGTGCGGCTCTTGATATTATAAATAATCACCGGTAAATCAACAGCTTTGGCAACAGTGCAAAAATGCCGGTACAGCCCTTCCTGTGTAGGTTTGTTATAATAAGGACTGACCAGCAGAAGGGCATCCGCTCCGATTTTAGCTGCTTTTTTCGAAAGTAAAACCGCTTCGCGTGTGGAATTACTGCCGGTGCCGGCAATTACCGGAATCCTGCCGTCTGCTTCTTCAACGGTAATTTCTATTACACGCATATGTTCATCATAATCAAGAGTCGGACTTTCTCCGGTTGTACCGCAGGGGACAATTCCGGTAATACCCTCTTTAATCAGATGGCGTATTAAATTCCTCAGGGCTTTTTCGTCAAGCGATTCATCTTTTTTAAACGGCGTAATAATTGCCGGGTATACACCTTGAAACATTTTACCTCCCTGGAAAATACCGTCTT
>DNNS01000592.1 GCA_003497555.1 Spirochaetia bacterium | reverse complement strand
GTGCGTCTTCGTGTCCTTCGTGGTTAAATTTTATTTTCATTACTTCGACTGCGCCCAGCATAGGTGTTTCGGGTATCCCTCCGGGCATGATGACACAAGTTAAATAAGGTTTTTTATATTACCATTATATATGTTTTTTTTCAATAAAAATCTGTTTTTCGGATAAATACTTTTTATGATCTAAAAGATTAATTTGCCAATAAAAGAAAAATATGTTAAAGTTCCACTAAAATTTCAGGAAACAACCATGAAAAATAAAATGAGCGGAGCCAAAATTCTTATAGATGCTCTGGTTAATGAAAAAGCAGAATATATTTTTGGATATATCGGGGGCCAGGTAATTCCGATTTTTGATGAATTATTCGGCAGAAAAGATATTACCATGATAGTTCCCAGGCATGAACAGGGTGCAGCTCACGCTGCAGACGGTTATGCGCGCGTTACCGGCAGGCCCGGAGTATGCCTTGCTACTTCAGGCCCCGGCGCAACCAATCTGGTAACAGGCATTGCCAATGCCTATATGGATTCCATTCCCATGATAGCCATAACCGGGCAGGTGCCTACTACGCTGATAGGCAACGATGCCTTTCAAGAGGCGGATATTACCGGTATAACACGCCCCATAACCAAGCATAATTACCTGGTTAAAAATATCGATGATTTGGCTGATATTGTAAAAGAAGCTTTTTATATCGCAGCCAGCGGCAGACCCGGACCGGTGCTGATTGATTTACCAAGCGATATATCCAAAGGCGAGGCTTATTTTAATTATAAAGACAGTATTAATTTACGCGGTTATAAACCCAATTACACCGGTAATCCCCGCCAGATTAAAAATGCCGCAGCCATGATCAAACAGGCAAAAAAGCCGGTAATTTTTTCCGGAGGCGGAATATTACACTCCAATGCTTCCGAAGAACTTTTAAAATTTGTCGAAAAAACCGGTATTCCCATAACCACCAGCCTGATGGGCATGGGCAGTATTCCAAGTATTCATCCGCTTTTCCTCGGCATGCCGGGAATGCATGGAACTTACTATGCCAATATGGCTATAACCCATTGTGATTTACTGGTTGCCATAGGTGTTCGTTTTGATGATCGGGTTACGGGAAAAATAAAAGAATTTGCCCCGCATGCCCAGATTATTCATATTGATATTGACCCTACCAGTGTAAGTAAAAACATAGAAGTAACCCTGCCCATTGTTGGCGATGCCAAAAATATTCTCGGACAGCTTGTTTCTCTATGTGAAAAATCCGATTGCAGTATCTGGCTTGATGAAATCGATAAATGGAAAAAATCACATAAACTTACTTATCACGAAACGGATCATGTAATCAAACCCCAGTTTGTCATAGAATCCATTGACAAAATTACGGGCGGAGAAGCAATTATTGCCACTGAAGTAGGACAGCATCAGATGTGGACTGCCCAGTTTTTCAAATTCAAATATCCCAGGCAGTTTATCACTTCCGGAGGGCTCGGTACTATGGGTTTCGGGCTGCCTGCTGCTATCGGCGCACAAATAGCCGCTCCTGATAAAATTGTTTTTGACATTGCAGGCGACGGTTCCATCCAGATGAATTCGCAGGAGCTTGCCACCTGTGTTAATTATAATATTCCGGTAAAAATAGCCATTCTGAATAATAATTATCTGGGAATGGTTCGCCAGTGGCAGGAACTTTTCTATTCCAGCCGCTACTCAGGAACATGCCTCAGAATATGCAGCCACGAAAAATACCATGACAAGTGCAACAAAGCCTGTGAGAGCGATAATAAAGAAAAACAGAAGTATACGCCTGATTTTGTCAAGTTAGCCGATGCTTATGGAGCCCTGGGTATCAGAATAACAGAAAAAAAAGATGTAGAGGGCGCTATTAAAAAAGCGCTTGCCTATCAGGGTCCGGTGGTAATGGATTTTCATACTGATCAGCAGGAAAATGTCATGCCCATGGTTCCGGCCGGGGCGCCGATCAATCAAATGCTCATTACCGGAATCGCATAGGAGAAATATATGCTGCAGGATCATATTATAAGCGTTACGGTTGAAAATAAATTCGGGGTTTTAGCGCGCATTGCCGGGCTTTTCAGCTCGCGCGGCTACAATATTAAAAGTCTTTCCGTGGCTGAAACCGAAGACCCTACCTGTTCGCGCATGACTATTGTTGTAAACGCTGATGAAAAAATCCTTGAACAGATTAAAAAGCAGCTTAACAAACTGATCGATACCATCAAGGTACAGGAATTTACCAACACCAGCTATCTGGATCGCGAGCTGATGCTGATTAAAGTCAATACAGACCCGAAAAAACGCACGGATCTTTTTCAGATTGTTGAAGTACTAAACGGCAAGATTATCAATATGACGCGTAAAAGCATTACTATAGAAATAACTGCTGCCAGCGACATTCTGGAAAATGTCATTAAAATGCTGCAGCCTTTCGGTATAATAGAAACAGTTCGTACCGGAAAAATCGCCATTTCCCGGGACGCTGTCGATTAAACCGCCGGAAATTCGCCGTGCAGACCAAAAAAAGCAGCGACAATCTGATAATATACGCAGAAATATTTTTCTACGCGCTGGTTTTTTTTACGGTTTTTTTCCTGGTTTTTCCCAGGGCAGTTAAAGACTACAGTATACCTAATTTTCTCTGGTATATCGACGTTTCACGCAACAGCCGATCCTTCCGTGATTTTGACGTAAAAATTATTCCCGAGTTCCGCATTAATCACTATTTTTTCAGTAACCGCCTTTTTTATTATGATCAGACCGGCGACCTTCTGCATCAGATGAATTTTGACAGCAGTATGCTGGTTTCTGCTTCAGCCAGTTCCTACCTTGCCTACCAGAAAGTCGGTGAAAAAATTTTTCTGCATGATAAAAACGGAAATCCCGTCTGGGAATACCCCACGCATTCCTATCCTCTAATCTCTCCTTCGGGAAGCATTATTGCCCTGCTTTCCACCGACAATACCATGCTGCAGATTATTGATAAAAACCGCAATACCATTCTTGCCGGCGAAGCTCTTACCATGCTGCTTACTGATTTTGCCTGGTGCAAATTCAACGAATCCCTCTGCCTCGGTACCCTTGACGGGCTGCTCTATTATTATGACTTTAACGGCCGGCTCCTTTACAAGGCCAAAGCCCCGGCCAGCAGAATTCCTTTTGTTAAATCCGTAGCAGTAAGCGCAGAAGGAAATTTTACGGGAAGTATTGCCGGAATCGGGCCAGAATACCTTTGCGTATATGATAAAAAAGGAGCTCTGAAATGGAAAACCAAAACCAGGCTGGAGCGCCGCAACCCGGTATCGCTGTTTATTGATGAATATAACGGACTGGTAGCGGAACAAACTCCTCTGGGTGTAAGACTTTATTCACTGGAAAACGGCCGTCAGCTTTATACTATAGATATTGACGATTTTCTTTATGAAAAAATTTTTTATTTCAAGGCGGATTCTGTTCACGGAAAAATATTGCTGTGTTTTTCCACTTCTTCCGGAAGTTTTGCCATGCTGGTAAATAATCGCGGCCGTCTGATCTGGAAACAGCGTTTCCGCGATACTTATATGCTGCAGTGTGAAATTGAACCCAAATACGAATCTTTCCAGATTCAGGGAAGCTCCTGTATCTACTGTATTTATCTGAGTGAGCCGTTTATCAAGGAACAGCCTGCTCTGTGAAAAAAAGCAAAATAATAGTAGAGGCTCTTAATTCTCTTGCTGAAAAAGATTTTTCCGATCTTGTTCTTAAAACTTCTCTGCGGGAACTTGCCGTAATTTTTCTTTTTTTGGAAAATGACGAAGCTGCAATCATTAAAAACCGGCTTCCGGATGAAAAAAGAGCTCTGCTGGCAGAAGAGATTGTTTTTCACAGAAAACTTCACGTTTCTTATGCTCAATTTTCCCTGATTGCCGATCGGTTTCTCGAGCGTATTGGCGGCAATAAAAATTTTAAATGTCAGTCATGGCTGAAACCGGTAAAAAAATGAAATATTATATACTGCTTGGCATTGTAATCCTGACAGCTGCAGGCCTGCGTTTGTACCGTCTTGATTATCATTCCATGTGGGATGACGAAGCGCGTACCTATCTTGCCGGCACAACAGATACTCTGGGCGGAGCTTTGTCTTTTACCATTGCCGTTGATTATGGTACTCCTCCCGGCAATCTTCTCCCGCGTTATTTACTGACCAAAATATTCGGGAAATCTACTTATGTATTCACCTTGCCTTCCGTAATTTTTTCCTTGCTCGGTATTTTTCTTTACTTTTTGCTTTTTTCCCGGCTGGCAGGCAATAAAACCGCCCTGTTGGCCTGTATATTAATCGCCATTCACCCGGAAGAAATTTCCTATGCCATGACTCCAAGAAATTATGCTGTTCTGAACACTGTAATACCGCTTTCTTTTCTGCTGCTGATCCTTGCCGTTAAAAAGCAAAAATACCTCTGGTATTTTTTTCACGGCATTAGTCTGGCTTTGTGCTATTATGCGCATTTATTAACTGCCGGAATTGCCCTGAGCCAGGGGGTAATCATTATTTTTCTGCTGCTTTCCGGCCGCGGTAATTTATCAATAAACCGTCTGCGTCTGTTTACCGGTTTCAGTCTTTCTATTGCCGTATCTGCGGTTTTTTTTCTGCCCTGGCTGCTTGAGCTTTTTAAAATAAAATTACACAACAGCCTTAACCTAATTGTTTCCGGGCCATCCTGGCATTCGCCGCTTGATATTGTTTATATTTTTGTTTTCGGCCGCGGTCCGTTTAAAATTATTACTTTATTGCTTGTACTTCCGGGTATTTTAAAACTGTATAAAGACAAACCTTTCTTGCCTGTCGCGCTTGTAGAAGTGCTTGCGGTTTCCGCTTTTGTTTCCTGGCTACTGATGCATGCCAATTTTTTTCATGTGCGCTATGTGATATTTCTGCTGCCGGTTTTTTTACTTCTGCCGGCTGCAGGTATTGCCGAAATATCCGAAAAACTCCGGCAAATATTCCCCCGTTATAAATTATCGGCAGCGGTATCTCTGCTGCTGGTGCTGTTTCTGTTTGCCAGCAGTTCAGGAAAACTTGCCGACTGGTACAGAAAAGGCAGAGCTTATGACGGCAACTGGAAAGAAGCGGCTCATCGCATGCAGAGCCTGTATCAGCCCGGAGATGCAATTATCATACCGTATTTTCATGCCATGATTTTTTCAGTCTACAGCTCCCTGCCGGTTTATTTTATTAATAATTCCGCACCTTCATTTATTAGCATTTCGGATTTTTCAAAATATAACCGCAGGCCATGGAAAAATATCAATTTAAATTTATATAACGGCAAACAGTATGCTGCGGAATTCGGCGGTAAAAACGTATGGCTGCTGTGCATCAGGAATTTATCTTCTGCTGAAAATACCGATACCGAAGGTGCCAGCCTATCCCGGTTTACAGAAAAAACCGGAGTACACCCCTGCGGAGAAAAAATACTCGGCCATTCATATATTTATTTTTACCGGCTGGGAAACGGAATTATACACTGAACTTTTTAACGGCAAACAGCAGCATCCTGAACAGCAGAAATCCATGACGGAAACGGGATATATTGGTTGAACCATATGTGCGCGAACGGTAGCGGATGGGGATTTCGGCGATTTTTAATGCGAGTTTTGCAGCTCCGAATATCAAATCAAAATCCCCGAAAGGATCAAATTCTCCGAAAAATTTACGGCCGGCCTGGATTTTTTCCCAATTACGCCTGGTTAACACTTTGGTCCCGCACAGCGTATCTTTAAAACGCTGCCCTAAAAGCAGCGAAAAGGACAGGGAAAAAAATTTATTAGCCAGCATATTGAGAAAGCGCATGGCTTCATCAGCCATGGGATAAACAAGCCGTGAGCCGTTGATATATTCGCCGCGGCCGGAAATAACAGCTTGATAAAATTTGGGTAGTTCAGAAGGATGCACTGTGAGATCGGCGTCTAAAATCATAAGAATTTCTCCCCTGGCCAGGCTAAAACCCTTGCGTACCGCATCGCCTTTGCCTTTTCCGTCCTGTAGCGCATAGCGTAATTTAAAATTTTTATGTTTTTTACTGCAGATTTTTTTTATTTCATCACGCGTATGGTCGGTGGAATGGCCTTCAATAAAAATAATTTCCCGAGATTTACCGAATACCGGCATCTCATTTACCGCCCTTTCAATATTACCGGCTTCATTCCTGGCAGGTATTATAATACTGACGGATTTTTCCTGCTGCGCTTCCAGATCGAGCGGACGGGCGATACAGTAGCAGGTAATGCAGAAATGATTAAAAAACGGCAGATGGGCAAAAAATGAATTTATCAGCCAGGATATTACCGGAATATTTACAGGGAAAAGCAATCTGCGCCCTTTTTTGACAATTTCGTAATTTTCAAGATTAAGAAGATTTTCAATATCAAATTCATTAAGCCAGTTAAGGCGGAGATAGGGCATTTTTATCCGGAAAATTTCCGCTATTCGAAATAAAGGCTCATAAATAAAATTATGATATGTAATTATAATGCGCGTGCCGCTGTGCATTACCCGGCGCAGACAGGAAAAAACTTTCTGCAGATCGCTGAAATAACCAAGAGTGTCCGACAAGATTATATAATCAAATTTTTTTTTAAGGGAAATTTGCTCGGCATCCATGGCTAAAAATTCAATTCCCGGGTGTTGTTCAGCGGCTATTTTTATTATACCGGGGGAGATATCGATTCCGGTGCATTCGCAGCCGGAGAGCTGCGACAACAGGTAACCGGTAGAACAACCGACTTCAAGTACGGAACTGTTTTCGGCAATGTTGAAACGCAGAAATTTTACCAGATCATTGTAATAGTAAATATTTTTTTTTATAAACAGACTGCGTCGGCTTGCCAGTCTTTCGATTTGCTCCAACATGGTTTCCCTGCTGATCGTTTTCATGGTTTGCTCCGGATGACATTAATTTGCCGTTTGTCCGATAAATATATCATACGGACAAATCAAGCGCAATTAAAGTAAAGTATTGAAAAATTTTTAAATATTGTATAATATTACAGAACAGGAGTTTATCATGAAGAAAATATTATTAATTGCACTATTTGCTTTGGGCATGTCCGGCTTTTCCCAGGAAGAAGGAACTGTCAAAAAAAAGAAACAACAGGGTAAACAACAGGGGGTTATGGCGGTAATTGAAGATGTTAAAATGATTACTTCCACACTGGTATTGATTGTCAATGTAAAAGGAGTAAAACAGGAACATAAAGTAAAAATAACCAAAAATATTAAAATTACCAGGCATGGAAAACCCGTCAGCCTTGAAGAAATCGAACCCGGAGAAAAAGCCAGAATATTGTTTTCTGACCAGGCAAAAAAAATAATTTCTGAAATTATTATTGAAAGCGCCGCTGCTCAGGAATCTAAAGTCAAAGGAAAGAAAAACGAGGGCGGTGAAAACAAAATGTCTCCCCAGGAAATAAAAGAACAGGAAGCCCGCGACAAAGAATACAGCAAACTTCAGGAAGAACTTGAAAAAGAAGAGTTACAGCGCGAAAAAGAAGCCATTAAAGAGGAACAGGCAGCGGCAAAAGAAGAACAAAAAGCGGCTGAAGAGGAAAATAAAGAATAAAAATCAACCTGCGGCCAATAAATATCAATCCGCGATTTTTCCGGCAGTTGTAACATTATCAAGCAAGCTGCGTCTTTTGCCGCCTGCTCCCAGCATCAAATCTGAAATTATTATTCTTCCGACATGCTCCTCCCTGCCTCCGGGAAGATGAACAGACCACTTATTGTGAATTACCAGGGGGGTCTCTCCGATTTTACCGGCATACAGCATGATATGTCCGGGATAATACAGTAAAACGGTAAAAGGATATTCCAGCCTGCATATATTTTCATTTTTTTTTATGGTCAGACGTATTTGTTCAAGAACACCGATCTGCTGTTTGGAACTTTTCGGCAGTTCCAGACCGAAACATAAAAAAAGACGCTGACAAAAACCCGAGCAATCAGGAGAACCGTCGGCTCCGCCCCAGCTATATGGCTCGCCTAACATTTTCACTGCCTGGCGGGCGGCATTATATACAGTAAAAGGAAGATTGCTTTCACTGATGCCGCTGTCTTTAGGGATATAATTGGTGANNGTCCCGGCAGGAAGAACAATATAATAATTATTTTCATCAGAATAATCCCAGGGGATGCGCTTTCCCATGTATAAATAATATCCGTCTTCACCGGCAGAATTAAAAAATACTTTTACTTTAGGCTCAAGAATGGTTATTTGTTTTTGACTGTTTGCCCACTCCGCGGCGGATGAACGGGCAACCAGAACAAGGCTTGAAGATGAAATCCAGCCCCGGGAATGACGCGTACGTACATAAAACCATTTTTTATCGCGCGAAGTATGAAAGATTACCGCAGTTTCGCCGGTTTGTATCAATGTTACCTGTGCAATATCAAATTTCTGATCATTTTTTTTCTGCATTAATATTGCCTGCCCCGGAACAGATCGCAGTGACGAATTGCTGATGCAGATGGCAAAATACAGTCTGGTATACTGGTTTTTAATATTATTTAACGCGCAATTCTCCAGAAGCTGAACAAGCATACCGGTCTCAGCGGCCAGGCGGTTGTTTCTGTCATACAATCCGCTGCGTTTTACATATTGAAAATCAAAATAAATATGATTGCTGATGGTACGTGAAAAATAAAAATCCGGATAGGCATGCGGGATTTCAACATATCCCTTTTTCCTGATATTTTTATTAATCACTTCGATCTGAGATTTATCTATCAATACATTGGTATTCTGCGCTACCGCTTCCATCAGTAAACCGGGAATGTCATTGGAATTAACACTGTCTGATGCTATAATTACATGATCGCCCGGGGCAGCATAGACCGGGATAATTAATACCAGAAACCAAAACAGCATGATGCGCATTATATTTATTATATCGGCTGGAATTTGATGAATCTGAACGGAAAAAACCGCAGCAATAAATTATTATACTATTTTAAAAACCGCTCGCAGAAAAAATTCAAGCGCCGTTTTTTTCTGGTAATTCTCTGTATTTTTTTAACAGCCGTTTTTATACGTAATTATCTGTTTTTTGCACTGCGCATTGACAGTTTAAGCATGCATCCGGCGCTGAACCCGGGGGATTACTGTGTTTTTTCCCGCCTGTCATTAGGATTAAAAAAGCCGTTTTCCGAGAATAAAAAAAACAACCTGTTATTCCGTACCGGCCTGCTGAAATGCGGTGATTTGATTGCCTGTGCGGACCCCGATCATAAACCCAGATCGTCATTTTTTCAGTTTTTTGACGTTCCGCTCGGAATAATTTCATTAGGCACCATCCGGCTTGATCCGCAGGTATATATTGTCAGAAGAGTGCTGGCCCGCCCCGGTGAAAAAGTAGAAATTAAAAACAAGCAGATTTATATCAATGACTCGCCGTTTACCCCCTTCTGGAATATTTATTTTCCGGATCGCAGGATTTTACCGGAAGCCATTTCGCGCCGCGATAATATGCCGCCTGTGATTGTCGCTTCAGGGGAATTTTTTTTAATCAGCGATAACTGGGATTACAGTATGGACTCGCGTATGTTCGGGACCGTACCGGCAGAAAAAATTCATGCCCGGGCTATAAAAGTTTTCCGCTGGTTTTAAAGGTTCTGCAAAAAAGCGGAAAGCTGCGCAATTGATTCAATGTTTTGTCCGCTTTCAAAAATCCCGCAAAAAATAAAATTTCCAAATTTTTTTATTTCCGCCTGCCGTTCAATATATTCAAAAGCCGGTTTCACGGCTCCGGAGAGACTGGTCTCGCCCAAAAAAAGAAAATGAGGCGGAATACTTACAGAACGCAGGGCTGAATACAAACAGGCGGCTATGGAAAGATCCATAGCTACATCCTGGGTTTTAATGCCGCGCGTAACCGTAATGTATACATCATATTCGGAAAAATCAAGATTCAGACGCGCTTCGATAATGGCAATAATGCGGCAAAGACGCGGAAAAGAAATTCCTTCTGCGGTGCGCCTGGGTACCGGCCCGTTCTTGCGCGCACACAGGCATTCAATTCCAGAAAAAATGATACGTCCTGCAACCAGATGCGGGAAAAGCACAATACCCGGAGATGCCCTGCTGCTGTCAATAAAACGGTTTTCAATGTCTGCGGCGGTAAAACCACTTTGCGTCATTTCCAGCAGGGCTATGCGATCCGAAGGCCCAAACCGGTTTTTGACGATTTTAAGCACCCGGTACTGGCGGCTGGTGGAATCAAT
>DNNS01000544.1 GCA_003497555.1 Spirochaetia bacterium | reverse complement strand
CATAATGATTGCCGGTAATACTTATGACTTTACTTCCGGTAGTTACTCCGCCAAAACCATGATGCATAAAAACCCGGGCATAGGGCCTGTTTCTGAATCCGGAGCTCCCGGTAATGTTAAATCCCTGCATTTTACCGGGTTTGGCCGGCGCATCATATTCAGTGCCTGAAGTGCCGGTTATCTTGACTGTAAAATAATGCATGCCTGCAGAAGAAGGATTAGCTGTTCCGCTTATGGTCAGATACGCTGCACACCCGGGTTTCAGATAATTGGAGGAAAAATCAATGGTAAAGGCCGGGACCGGAGATGTGGTAAAGCTGGTAGTTCCTGCAGCGTCTCCATAAATACGCAGAGACGAAATACTGCCTCCGCTGTAACTGTTAAGCAGTACGCGGGCGGAAAGAATCGGTTCCCCGGAATTGGAAGGATTTTCAATTACAATTAAAAACGCGCTGTTGGAAGAAACAACATTATTGCCGGAAAGTCTGCCTACATAGGCGGTCGGCGTTACATAAAAAGCCGATAACCGGGCGATTCCGGTTAAAATCAGCAGGTATAAGATTTTTTTCATTTAAAAATTCTCCTTGAAAAATTTATTTGTNNTTCGGGTGTCCCGTCGGACATGACGACTCCTTGGAAAATAAATTTAAATTTTTATATAGCGGCAAGCCGCAATAACGCTAAGGCGTTCTGTATCCGCTGCCAGTGACCCGGATTTTTAAAAAATGGTTCTCTGTGTATCCTTGATGTAATATTTTAGAACTCAAATTATTTTGACTCATTAACAAATTCGTAATTTCCGCTGCCGGTTTTAAGAGCCACTGTCAGGGCTTCGCGGGCGCGCGAGCGGATTTTTTCAAATTGCTCTTTTAATTCATCTTTACCGATTTTTTGTAATACATTAAATGGAATATTAAAATAGGTTCCGCCGCCGCTTACTTTAGAACCGGTTTCGGTAATCTTGCGGAATATTTTATCAAGATAGATTTTAGCGCCTATGGCGCTGGTAGAAGGCAGCATGATATGTATTTCAAAATTTTTATCGCGGGCAATAAAGTCGGTTAATTGCGAGCTTTCTTTAATAAGACGCCAGATTTTTTCAAAAGTATCTTCTTTTTGTCCGCAGTCGATGGAAAGAATGGCATAGGTCATGTCGAAATAACCAAGCAACCTGGGGCGGGTAAGAATATCGGCTGCGGATTCAAGAATCATCATAAAATAATTATGAATTACCTTTACATCAGCAATATGTTTTTCGCTGTCAATAATTTTTTCAAGGATTTTAATTTTATCAAGCAGGGAATAATAGTTAAGTTTTATTTCTTTTAAAATATCGGTAATATTTTCGTCGCTGATGCTGTTCAGGAAAAGCTGGGTGGCGATTTCGTCGCATTTGGCGTCAAAAAGCGATGTTTCTTTCATGATAATTATCCTTGAATTGTTAATTTTTTGTTATTTTTTTCTGCATACATGTTAATATCGGCAGTTTTCAGCAGATTATCAAGTGTTTCAGGCGCTTCAGGCGAAAAAAAAGCACAGCCGCAGCTTGCGGAAAGAGGCAGGCCGGTGCGGTTTTTATTATGATTTTTAATGTTTTCATCTATTCTGGCAAGAATAAGCGGTGAAGAATCAACCGAGGCTTCTACCGGAAAAACGGCAAATTCATCGCCTCCCATTCTGCCGATAATATCAGGGGTGCGAAAAGTTTTTTTGAGAATGTCCGCAAAAGCGCGCAGGAGCTCATCGCCTGCCTGGTGGCCAAGCGTATCATTGGTTTTTTTTACATTATCAAGATCAAAAAACATGACAAAACAGGAATGACGGTTGCGTTTTTCAAGCTGCAGGCGGTTTTCGGATAAAGTATAAAAACCGCGTCGGTTAAACAGGCCGGTTAATTCATCCTGTACGGAAAGTTCCAGCAGGTGTTTTCTTTCGCGCACATCTTCGGTAATATCAACAATTACGCCAATGGTACCCGCATACCCGGTTTTACCATGTTCACCGCAGGCAATGAGCCGGGCATAACGAATACTATCGCTGTGCCGGGAATTATTATTGTTATTTTTGACAAGCAGTCTTACCATAAGATTACGCGTACAGCGTTCTATGTTTCTGCGCTCGTCAATCAGTTTGGGAGCATTGCTGTAACCGGTCTGTTTGCCGGCTAACAGGGGAAGAATATTTTTACTGTAATGTTCCCTGAAATCGTCAGGATGTATAAGATAGGAGATATTCTGTCCGCAAAGCTCAGCCGGTTCAAACCCGATTATTTTAACAGCTTCGTTAACATAGATAATAGTACCGTCGGAGTTGATTTTATAAACTATTTCAGGCAGTTTTTTTATTAGCAGCTCGGCAGTGCATTCCCCGCTGAATGCGGTTAGTATGCATTCGCGCAGACTCATGCTGATTCCTTCTGGGTGTAAACGGTTTTATCATTGTAATTTACAGAAAGATTGCGTATTACAGCGCAGATTTGTTCGGTACGGCTGCCTATTTTTATGGGGAAATATTCTGCGTCAAACAGTTTTTTTTGACCGGCCGTGTTTTCGAATACTATTGAATAATAACAACGGCTGCCGGCCATGCATTTTTTAAGAGCGGGTAAAACGCGCGCAACATACTGCTGCCGGTCGATTACTTCATCAATACCTTTACCAATCATTTTTTTGGCCGGTACTGCGGAAAGCTCGCGGAAACTGCGGTTAATATAAACAATTTTGAATTTGCGGTTTATCAGGCAGAACATATTATCGGTATTACGGAAAATATTCATTAATTCAAGGCTTTTCTGCCTGAGCAGGATGCGGGAAACCGCTTCGCCGGTGATATGGGCTGCTGCTGAAAACATTTCTTTTTGCTGCGGTGATGATGGAAGTTTTTCTGATATCAGATTTATACAGCCGCCCGGATTGTTGTCTGTTATAAAAGGCAGTATAAATAAATTGGCAAAAACGGATTCGTCTGCAGTATTTATGCGTTTATTAAAATCAGTGTGTTTAATAAAAACCGCTCTGCCCCGGCGTACAATTTTAAAACGCATGTCGGTTTCCGGTACGATTTTAAAGGCTTTTATAAACTCCGGGGGGAGATTTTTGGCATATTCCAGATGCAGCTTGTTATTTTTGTTTAAATAAATTCCGCCGGCTGATATACCGGGCAAGGAGCATAAAATATTGATTATGCTTTTAAAAAGAGTATGAAGGTCGGTTGTTTTATTGGTAATTTTTATCAGATCCGGAAGAAAAGTTTCAGGTTTTGGCTGCTGGCCGGACTGTTTGGCAGAAAAAGCCTTAACATCGCGCATATTTATACGGCGATGCCCCCCGGCAGTTATAAAGGCGGGAAGTTTTCCCCGGTCTATCCAGCGGGCTATGGTAGCCGGATTCACCTGTAAAAGGCCGGCCGTGCTCCCGGTAGACAGGGTACCGGCAATAATATTTTTAATTTTCACTATTTTTTCGCGTGCAGGTTTTGCATGATTCCAATTATAGCAAATTTGAAAGATTTTGTCAAGCGGCCATGGGTGTAAATTTATTTCTTGG
>DNNS01000261.1 GCA_003497555.1 Spirochaetia bacterium | reverse complement strand
GGTTTGTATATTTTTTTTTCTACGTCCATGTATAAAGGTGTTTTCTTCTATAAATATACGCAGGATTATCAAAATAATTGTATTTCCTATCACATCAGTATAAAATCAAAACCGCTCATGAAAAACAACATCACTACGCCGCAATGCCCGCGAACATAATCTCGCCGGCGTTAATGTAATGTTCCTGACAAAATGCTATAAAATCCGCAGGCGGTATTCCCTGGGAGAACAGCCTGTTATTTTTTTAAACTGTCTGCTGAAATAATTACTGTCGTCAAACCCGCAGGCAAAGGCTGCAGCGCTTACCGGAATATTCTGCCTTAAAAGCAAGCCGGCTTTTTGAATACGCAAATGCAGTAGATAATCAATGGGTGCATAACCGGTTACTTCGATAAAAATCCTGCGCAAGGTGCTTAGAGAACAGAAAGATCTGCGCACCAGGGAATCAAGCGAAATTTTTTCCGCATAATTTTTTTCCATATATCCGAGCAGATCGCTGATACGGCATACCTTGGCATTCTGAAGTTTTTTATTCATGCCGTAATGACGCGATAAAAAAATAATAATCTGCATAAAAACCGCACAGGCGGAATACCAGGCGCCGTTTTCCGGAGGGCTGTCAAGTTCCTTTTCCAGATTCTGCACCAAGACCAGCAGATTGCGCATTTCATCCACGGAAAGCCTGAGTCCGCTTTCCCCGGAATAATACCTGCGGTATCCGGGTTCCACCCTGAACAGCGCCTGATAACCCTGCAGTCCGGCAATATCCCAGAGCGGAATCCCCAGCCTGTCATTTTTAAAAATAATATTAATCAGTTCCAGATTGCGCGTTTCCCGATAACCGTGTTCATCTGCCCCTTTTAAAACAAAAATATTACCTGCCATTACCGTATGTTCGCTTTGACCGGTAAAATGAACCGCGCTGCCGCCGGTGATAATTACCAGTTCGGAAAAATCATGCGTATGCAGCCTGGTTTCATTATGCCGGGGCATTCTTAATATTTTTAAAGGAAAATCTCCGCTGCTGAAAAATGAAAATTTATTATCGGTTTTAACGGCCGTCATTTAATTTATATATTCAGACCGGCTCTGATAAATTTCACGCCCCAGGAAACGGTTATAAGGCCCAAAATTGTTGAAGTAATCTGTATCAATAAATAACACTATAAGCTGCNNTTATACCAATTTTGCCGGCAACCGGCGCTTAAATTAAAAAAGGAATAATCATGGAAACACAACTATTATCCGATTTTCAAAACCCCTCAGCTATATACCGCGGAGCGCCATTCTGGGCCTGGAACGGCAAACTTGAAAAAGAGGAACTGAAAAAACAGGTGCAGATTATGCATAAAATGGGACTGGGCGGATTTTTTATGCATGCCCGGGTGGGGCTTGACACCGGATATTTAACGCCGGAATGGTTTTCCTGTATTAATACCTGCGCGGAAGAAGCTGAAAAACTCGGCATGAAAGCCTGGCTTTATGATGAAGATCGCTGGCCTTCAGGCGCTGCCGGCGGCCTGGTTACAGCTGAAAAAAAATACCGTCAGCGTATGCTGGTATTTGAAGAACACAGCAGTAAAAAAAAATTTACCTGGAAGGCTCGGATGCTTGCAGCTTTTATCTGCCGTGGCAGCGGCATAAATATCTCCGGAGTGCGCAGGCTTGCAAAAAACAGCGCTCCTGAACAGCTTTCTTCCGGAGAAAAAATTATTTCCGTAAGCGTGCAAATTCATGAAAACAGCGACTGGTTTAACGGCGCAGCCTATCTTGATACTCTTAATGCAGAAGCCGTGCGGGAATTTATCAGGCGCACGCACACGGCTTATAAAAAAAATTGCGGTAATTTTTTTAACGGGGTTATTCCGGGGATATTTACCGATGAGCCGAATTATGGCCATCATTCCCCTTTTCCCTGGACCGACTGCCTTCCGGATTTTTTTTACAAACGCTTCGGTTACAGTATAATCGAAAACCTGCCGGAATTGAAATACAATATTGACGGAAAGGCGCTTTCCGCAATACGCAGGGATTATTATGACTGTCTTACCTGCCTTTTTACCGATGCCTTTGCCAGGCAGATCGGCGACTGGTGCGGCAGGAACAAACTTGATCATACCGGGCATGTTCTTGCTGAAGACAGGATGTCTGGCCAGAGAACTCAGACAGGAAGCGCCATGCGTTTTTATGAATACATGCAGGCTCCGGGTATGGATCTTCTTACCGAGCATCAGCGTATTTACGACACAGCCAAACAGGTGGTTTCCGCAGCCCGTCAATTCGGCTGCAAATGGAGACTGAGCGAAACCTACGGCTGCACCGGCTGGGATTTTAGTTTTGAAGGGCACAAGGCTCTTGGCGACTGGCAGGCAGCGCTGGGAATAAATTTACGATGTCAGCATCTGTCATGGTATACCATGCAGGGCCAGGCCAAGCGCGATTATCCGGCATCGGTTTTTTACCAGTCACCCTGGTTTGCAGAATATAAAAAAGTTGAAGATTATTTTGCCCGTATCAATCTGGTAATGACCAGGGGAATCGAAAAACGCGACATTCTGCTAATTCATCCGGTGGAAGGGGTGTGGATGTTTAACCCGGACGACAGCGCCGGTATGCGGGAATATGACAAGATGCTGATCGGTATAAGAGATCATCTTCTGTCGGAAAATCTTGATTTTGATTACGGCGATGAGGATATCATTTCACGACACGCTAAAATCATTCCGGGGAAAACTCCATGTTTTCAGATTGTAAAAGCGTCATATAAAGTAATTGTTGTTCCCCCCATGCTGACGATCCGCAAATCAACTCTTGAGCTGCTGGAAAAATTTGCTGCCTGCGGGGGAAAAGTTATTTTTATCAAACCGCTTCCGGATTATGTTAATGCTGTTAAATCCGCCCTCGCGGGGGATATCGCCGCAAAGTGTATCTTGTCTGAAAACACCAGGGAAAACATCGCAGCTTCTGTTTCCAGATCCGGCCGTATTCTGTCCATAACCGATGCGCAGGGAAAAGAAATAGCGCCTGCGCTTTTTCTGCTCAGGGAAGACAGCAGCTTTTTTTATCTTTTTATTGTCAATACCGGACATACGGAAAAGCAACTGGCAGGCAGGCAGCTGGAAGACATACTTGTGCGCGATCGGTCGCAGGAATTTCCCTCAGTAACTGTAACCGGGTTTAATGACTGCAGCGGACCGGTTTATGAGCTTGACCCTGAAACCGGCAAAATTTATAAAGCTGATACCGGAAAAAAAGACGGAAATATTAATATCCGCACCAGTCTTCTGCGCCTGGGTTCAAGGCTGTTTATTGTCTCCAAAAAAGGAAATAGCCTTAAAACATCCGGAGCCGGTCCTGTTTCTGTTAAAAACCGTAAAACAATTGATTTTTCTTCCGTGCGTTTCAGTCTCTCGGAAGCCAATGTTCTGCTGCTTGACACACCGGAGCTTTCCATAAATAATAAAAATTTCGGACGGTTTGACATACTTAAAGCAGATCGTCTGATCAGAGAAAATTCGGGCATTAAGCCCCGGGGAGGTCAGATGATTCAACCCTGGGCGCGTAAAAAACCGCTGCAGCCGAAATACATTAAAACCGGACTGTTATATACTTTTCAGGCCGAGACAATTCCCTCGGGAGATATATTTCTGGCAATTGAGGAACCTGATTCTTTCACCATAATTCTTAACGGTGAAAAAATCGATAACAGCGTTTCGGGATTCTGGACCGACAGGTCTTTAAAAAAAATACGCATTCGTCCGAACCTGATAAAACCGGGAGAAAACAGACTGATATTGAAATGCGAATATTCCGAAAATCATCCCGGCCTGGAAATTATTTATTTACTGGGAAATTTCGGGGTAAAACTGAAAAACGGCAATGCGGTATTGCAGGAACTTCCCGGTTTAATTAAAACCGGAGACTGGGTAAAACAGGGGCTGCCCTTTTATTCTGGTTCGGTAACATATTATGGAAAATTTAGTTTTCCCGAAAATGCCGGAAAAACTCTGTTTTTAGCAGTGCCTGATTATTGCGGGACCGCTGTGCGTGTTCTGGTCAACGGGGAAAACGCCGGCCTTACTGCCTGGGCGCCCAACCGGGTTGATATTTCCCCGTTTGTAAAAAAAGGTCTGAANNTTGCCTGGGAATTGAAATTATTTCCCACCGCAGAAATTCTCACGGGCCGTTTTACTGCAGCAGCAAATGGCCAAACTGGACCGGACCTGGGGAATTTGAAAAATATGAAAGCCGGGAAAGGCAGCTTGTTCCATGCGGGCTGATGAAAAATCCGGTACTGGAATATTAGGGGAAGTTACCAATGTACAGCTGACACCGGTTAATTTTCAGTTAAAATTTCCGAATCGTATTTTTTTTCAAAAAACTGCTTATGCTTCATTTCTTCAAAAGAAAGACTGCGGAATAGTTTTCCGGTTTCGGTGTCGCCGGCCTTTTGCGCAAGGTCGTGGTAGAGCAGTGCAGAGCGCTGTTCTTTTTTAATAGCCAGAACCAGAATCTCCTGGTAGCCCGGATTTTCTCCGGCCGGTTCAGCCAGATAATCAGACAGTTGAAGATCGTCAGCAGCGGCAGTTTCGATAAATTCCGTTTTATCCAGCATGCGGAGTTTCAGGACATGCGTATCTTCCATAGCGGCGAATTCTTCAATTACCCGGGAAACAGATTTAAAATCGGTGCGGCCGGCTATCTCCCGGTAAAAAGCTGCAGCTTTAATTTCCTGCTCTACGGCAAAATCTATAATTTGCTGTAAAGACCCGGTCATTATTCTTTGGCTTCCCAGAGGCCGTGCAGATTGCAGTATGCGCGTACGGTCAGGTTTTTTTCTTCAATGCAGAAAACCGCCTGCGCTGCAGTATCTCCGGTTTTTAAATCATGCCGGTATACTTTATCTCCGGCTAATACCTCGATAAAGAGAATGTAATGTTCCGGCTGCATGGGATGAGCGGCGCTTCCGATCTTAACAGTTACTTTACTGCCGTTTCTCTCAATAACCGGGACATGTTTTTCTTTGGAAGCGTCAACCGTATTGGCTTTAAGTTCGGTCATTTCTTGTCCGCAGCACGATACCGAAGGTTTGCCGTTCCATAATCCTTCAATAATATTTCCGCATTTTTCGCATTTATACACTGATTTTTTATTAAGCATAAAGACTCCCTGGAAAATTTATTTATAAGGGACAATGTCGACTTGTAATACTGTTTTCTGTCCGCAAGGCGG
>DNNS01000761.1 GCA_003497555.1 Spirochaetia bacterium | reverse complement strand
TTTTATTAAAAATGTATTATAATTAAATCGAAATAGATTTAATTAAGGAGGAATCTGCATGATTACCGAGCAGGAACTTAAACAGCTCTCAGCCAAAGCCCGTGATATACGTATTTTAACTATTGATGCCATAGGTTTTCTGGGTGTAGGGCATATCGGCGGCGCCATGTCGCTTATCGAAATATTGACCATGCTTTATTACAGGCATATGAAAGTTGATCCGAAAAACCCCAAAATGCGCGATCGCGATATGCTGGTAATATCAAAGGGACATGCCGGACCTGCCCTTTACAGTATACTCGCAGACAAAGATTTTTTCCCGAAAGACTGGCTGCATACTCTGAACCAGGGCGGCACACGGCTGCCCAGTCATTGCGATAAAAATCTTACACCCGGTGTGGATATGAGCACCGGCTCTCTTGGCCAGGGAATTTCATCAGCTATCGGCCTTGCACTGGCTAACCGGCTTGATAAAATTAACAGCAAGGTTTATCTGATAATCGGCGATGGAGAATCCAATGAAGGCCAGATCTGGGAAGGCGCCATGGCTGCCTCCCAGTTTAAATTAAACAATCTTATTGCTTTTACCGATTACAATAAAATGCAGCTTGACGGTTACATTCACGATGTCATGAACATCGAAGATATTAATGCCAAATGGGTTTCTTTCGGCTGGTTTGTACAAAGAGTAAACGGTCATGATATGTTCGAGCTTGATATGGCCATAGAAAGAGCAAAGCGGGAACAATACCGGCCTTCCATGATCATTGCCGATACTATAAAAGGCAAGGGATGTTTTTTTGCCGAAAGAGATTTATCAAATCATAATATGTCATTTACTTACGAAAAAGCCCAGGAAGCCATAAGCCGGCTCAAATAACAGGAGGAATAATCATGGCGGCAAATAAAGAAATGCGGTCAGTATATACTGAAACACTGATTGAACTTGCAGAAAAAAATAATAATATAGTTGTACTGGAAGCGGATTTAATGAAATCCCAGGGTACGGTAAAATTCATGGAAAAATTTCCGGAAAGAACATTTAATATCGGCGTAGCTGAAGCCAATATGGTCGGGATTGCAGCCGGACTCTCTGCTCTCGGTAAAATTCCTTTTGCCGCCACCTTTGGATGTTTTGCCGGAAGACGAGTGTATGATCAGTTTTTTATTTCGGCAAATTATGCAAAACTAAATGTAAAGCTGGTTGGTTCGGACCCCGGGGTAGCGGCTGCTTATAACGGCGGAACGCACATGCCTTTTGAAGATCTCGGCATAATGCGCAATATACCCAAATGCACCGTACTGGAAGCATGTGATCAGGTATCGCTGCGCAAGCTGATGATTAAAAGCGCGGAACATTACGGCAGTGTATATATGCGCCTGCACAGAAAACCGGTTGAACCTGTTTACCCTGAAAATGAAGAATTCGAACTGGGAAAAGGAAAGGTGCTTAAAGACGGCAGCGATATTACCATAATTGCCAATGGTGCAATTATGGTACACGAAGCGCTGGCAGCAGAAGCATTACTGCAAAAAGAAGGAATCAGGGCAGCAATAATAGATATGCATACTATTAAACCCATTGATAAGGATTTAATCATCAGATATGCAAAAAAAACCAAAGCATTAATTACCTGCGAGAATCATCAGGTGGTAAATGGCCTCGGTTCGGCAGTAGCCGAGGTTTTATCGGAAAATATTCCCACCCTGATGGCGCGCCTGGGTATTAATGATGAGTTCGGAGAAGTCGGTACCCAGGAATTCCTGCAGAAAAGATTCGGCCTTACCGGTATTGCCATTGCAGAAAAAGCCACAGAACTATTAAAAAGGAAAATATAATGCCAAAACAAAAAATCGCCCTTGCCTCGGACCTTTCCGGGTTTCCGCTTAAACAGGAACTGGTTAAATATCTTACTGAAGAAAGACCTGATAAAAATAATATTGAGGTACTGGATTTCGGTATTGAGTCAGCGGAAAAACCCGCCCCTTATTTTGAACAGGCGCCCAAAGTGGTGTCTGCCATTCTTGAAGGCAAAGCGGAAAAGGGAATTCTCATTTGCGGCACAGGCCAGGGAATGGCAATTGTGGCTAATAAACACAAAGGCATTTACGCCTGTGTTGTTGATTCAATTTTCAGCGGAGAACGGGCAAAAATTATCAACAATGCCAATATTATCACCATGGGCGGGTGGATAACCGCCCCTTTTCTTGCCCGGGAAATAGTAAATGCCTGGCTGTCGGTCTGCTTTACGCAAAAAATGGAATTTAAAAAAGAATTCCTTACCAACGCCTGCCAGCGCGTGCAAGCCCTTGAAAAAGAAAATTTTAAATAACACAGGACGCGGATCTGCAGATGAAAACCGCACATGAAATAAAATCCGGCACGCAGATTATAACGCGTACTGCGTCCCTGCTCGCTGCAGCTACACTCCTTGTTCTGATACACATAGCGCCGGTTCCAGCTCCATTTCACATCGGCGGGGAAACCGCAGAACTCTCGATTAAAGCCAAGGATAGTCTTGCCATCCTGGCCTTTGCTGTTACCGCCTGGATGACGGGTGCGGTGCCGTTTGTAATTACTGCGCTTGCCACTATACTCCTCATACCCGCACTGCATATTGCGGATTTTACCGATACCGTAGCATCAAGTTTCGGCGATCCGCTGTTTCTTTTTTTCATCGGCGTTATGCTGATATCAACTGCATTCGGAACTTCCGGATTAAGTGCGCGTTTTTCCAGGGTATTGCTCAGACTTGCCGGCGGCAATCCCGGAAAAATCATTCTTGCCTTTCTTTGCATCGGAGCGTTTTGCGCCATGTGGTTCACAGAGGTCGCCGCAGCAGCGCTGCTTACTCCGCTTGCTGTGGAAATACTCAGACGATCGGGCTGTAAACCGATGTCCAGTAACTTCGGCAAATCGCTCATGATTGCGTGCGCGTGGGGTCCGCTGATCGGCGGAATGGGTACGCCCGTAGGCAGCGGCAGCAATGTACTTGCCATCAGTTTACTGGAAAAATATGCAGGTGTGCATATCGGTTTTCTGCAATGGATGGCATTTGGCATTCCTTCCATACTTTTACTCTTGCCGATTGCCTGGATAATAATAACACGCTCATTCCCGTGCGAACTTACAGGGCTTGACGTATTATCACAGGAAACAAAAGCTGGCAGATTTGACAAACGGGAGATGATAACTCTCATGATTTTTACCGGTATGGTCACTTTGTGGCTTATAGCGCCGTTCCTTAAAAAAATAACCGGAGGTACGGTAAATCTGTCCATGCATATTGTGGCCATCGGCGGTGCGCTCCTTTTATTTCTCCCGGGATTCGAAGTATGTGATTGGAAAATCGCGGAGAAATCAATAGATTGGGGAGGCATTATCCTTATTATCTCCGGACTGGCAATCGGGAAAATAGCCTTTGAAACAGGGGCTGCCAAATGGTTAGCCTGGATCATTGCGTATATTCTGCATCTTGGCGCTATGCCGGGATGGCTTTTAGCTGTATTCGCGGTTTTTATAGTCGGAATTATACATTTGTGTTTTTCCAGCAACACAGTAACGGGAGCTGTGATGGTTCCGCTGATGATCGCACTGGCTGCAGTGCTC
>DNNS01000585.1:8145-10717 GCA_003497555.1 Spirochaetia bacterium | reverse complement strand
ATATCAGGACAATGTGCATAACAGTGAAACACTGAGCTATATGGTGGTAGAAGCGGGAGTGCATGATATAAACGGTAAAAAATTTCAGGCCGGCAAACTCCCGGGAATTTCAAATGTGTTCAGCGCTGTAACCTTTGCGGAAAGTTTCAGCAGCGTACCTTCGGTATTCTGCCAGGCTGCCAGTGTCAATGAAGCAGCGGCAATAACAGTCAGATTAAAAACCGTTACGGTATCAGGTTTTAATATTGCTGTACAGGAAGAAGAAGCAGCTGACAAAATACATACCGGAGAAGACATTTTCTTTACGGCTATACAGCAGGGAGCCGGAGATATGGGACGTATGTATGAGGCCATAAATATTGCTACGAATATAACGCATAACTGGTATACGAATAATTTCATGAGCGTTTATAGTGAGCCTCATCTATTTGCCTCTATGCAAACCTATAACGGCGGAGATACCTGCGCGTTACGTTATAACAATCTGAATTCCGCAGACGTACAATTAAAAGTAGAAGAAGAAATTTCTCTGGACAGCGAGGTTTCACATGCCGGAGAAACCATTGCCTATATGAGCATAAACGGCGCCGGGGATTTACAGGCAAGCGCAAGCACTGTTGAACCGCCGGAAACCCTGCTTAGTATTGCTGCTACCACAGAAGATACTGCCATTACCGCTGCCGTAAAAGAAAACACACAAAAGACAAGCGCCGGAATCGGAGTACGGTCGCCGTTGATTGATTTGAATAAAAACCGGCTGGTATTTACCCTGAGCGACGGATATACCTCATATAAAAATGTACGAATCCGGATTTTTACGGTTAACGGAAAATTGATGCAGGATATTACCTCAAACAGCAGAGAGGTAACTCTGGAAGCATCTGATAAAAACGGCAGGCCGTTTCCCAGCGGAGTGTATATGTACCAGATTGAGGATCTGGACAGCGGTAAATTAATCAAACGCGCAGCACTGGTGATGGTGAAGTAGTTCTGCGGATAAATTATGTCATGAAAAATATTTTCCTGATTCTGCTTGCCTTAAACACGCTGCTCTGGCTGGGCAGCGCATCTGCATCCGGCATGGAACTGGGGATTTCCTATCCGGTAATCAGCACAGCGGAGCAGATGGAATTCAGCGCTGCTGCTTTCCGTGAACTCGGAATCAGGTGGTTCCGCACAGATATTCACTGGAAACTTATGGAAAAACGCAAGGGTGAAGTACAATGGACATTCGATAAAAAAGTACAGTGGGCGCAGCAGAATAAATTTTCCATGGTTGCCACTATCAAGGCTGACGGACCCGACTGGGCTTGCAGGGAAAAAAATAAAAATTCCGCTATTTTTAAAGGGCCTGATGATTTTGAACGGTTTGTAAATGAGCTGGCAAAACGTTATGCCGGTAAAATCGACATTATCCAGTTTGGTAACGAATGGCAGTCATCCTTCTGGTATATGGGCACACCGCAGGAATTCGCTGCATATAATAATATTGCATATACTGCCTTTAAAAAACATTCTCCCGGCACACGTTTTTGCCTGGGCGGATTTTCCATCGGCGCTCTGCGCGTATTAGCGCTTAATAGCGGTAAACTTGATTCATTCCTGCAGGATGAAACCGGTCAGATTTTTACGCGTGAATCCATAAAAACCCTTGATGCGAAAAATAAAAAACGGCTGGATGAAATAGTAAACCGTTCTGATTATGTTCTTAAAAATGCATTATATGACATGGCGGATATACACCTGTATGATGATCCGGAAAACTGGCTGCTTTATTATAATATGATAAACGAAATGTGCAGCGGTAAACCTGTAATTGTAACCGAGTTCGGCGGACCCAATTTAAAAATCCGTCCTTATAACGAAGATTTTCACGTGCAGGAATTAGGCAGGTATCTGCAGGCAATCGATGCTTTTAACATCCAACTGGCTTTACATTTTTACATGGTAGAAGGCGATGCCCTTCACGGCAAATCGGCGCTCTACCGGACAACAGGCAAGGATAATTCATCACCGCCCGGGTATATAATCGAAAAAAAAAAGACCTGGCAGGTATTCAGGGAATTTATAACAAATCAGATACAAAGTGAAAAAAAATAATAAGGATATAGCCGGAGGCATCGCCAGGGCTGCAGAGATTAATTTAGAGATCAATCATCTGTATCTGCTGCGCCGCCTGCGGTTAACTGAATATTATTTTAAAAGAGGCATGTTATGGGTAATATAAAAAAAACAGTGAAACCAGCAATTATAACGGTTGTTATTCTGCTGTACTCAACCTTACTGCATGCCGCCTGGTATTCCGACTGGGGTTATCGGAAAGCCATCACCAATAATTTTGCCGTGCTTAATGATCTTACCAATTTTCCCCTGCTGNNGCCTGGGTAAAAATACCCATACTTTCAGCCGGCGAGCAGGATTCCAATGTAATCTATATGTATTACGGCAAGGCCTCTGCTGGTGATCAGCAAAACAGCACTGATGTATGGGGTACTTACAAGGCAGTGTATCATCTTTCCGGATTAAACGACGCAACCGGCAGCGGCTACACGCTGGTTTCAACCGGGCCTGC
>DNNS01000585.1:0-8089 GCA_003497555.1 Spirochaetia bacterium | reverse complement strand
GGATATGCTACTACACGCAGTCATTTTTTTATCAGATGCACATTGGCTCCGACCATACAATTTTGTTATCAGACCAACGCTGCATATGCGACTACCAAGAATATCGGCATAACCGATGATGCGTGGAATTATCTCACCTTTACCTTCAATACCACAACCATGAATTATTATTCAAACAACGGGAAAAGCGTACAGGTTACCACTCTTGCTACTCCCAATGAACCCTCCAACCAGTTTTTTAATATTGCCAACAATTTCATCGGTAATATTGACGAGCTGCGCCTGTCCTCTGTTATTCGTACCTCCAACTGGATTATGACCGAATACAGCAACCAATATTCTCCCGTGGATTTCCGTACACTGGGTATTTCTGAAACAAGCCCGGCCGGCGCTATGGTACTTGGCAACCCGACAAATGGATCATTTATTTCAGGTATCATGACCATTACCGGCAGCATTGTAATGGGGGCTGCCGGACCCTCCAATGTTTACATGAAAACCAACACAGCCGCTGCGTGGAGCGAGCTTAACCTTTCCGGTACTAACTGGTGGAGTAATAATTTCAGTACAGCAGCTTTAGCCGACGGTGAACATACCTTTTATTTTCTGCTGGTTTCTTCCAATAATGTTTCCAATTTAAGCCTTGCTGCAGACTATACTGTTGATAATACTCCGCCGATCATGGCAAATTCAAGCCCGACTAATGGTGAAACCGGAGTTTTTGACGTTCTGCCGATTAATATTTATTTTTCCGAAGCCATGGATACCGGTACAAGCAATAAAATAGTGGTAACAAATATGAACGGCACGGTAGCGGGTTTATGGAGTATTACGGACGGCAGTAATTTTATTTTTACGCCATCCGGCTCCATGGGTACAAATAATGAAAATGTATATGTTTATATCTCAAACACCTGCACAGATCTTGCCGGAAATTCCTTTGCCGGAACCAATTTTTCCTTTCAGGTTGCTGTTACGGTATATTCGGCATCAAATGCGTCAACCGGAACAAGATATGTAACAATACAGCAGGCTCTGGACACTGCCGGTACCGGGCACACTATTTATGCTTTCTCCGGCGCAGCTGAAACCCTGTATTTTACAAATAATAATAACATTTCATTGATCGCATGGAATTGGGCCCAGTCTGCAGACAACACTACAACCATTATTGATCCGGGCAGCGCTATGGCATACGGTATCTGTATTAATAGCGCGGATAATATCACAATTCAGGGTTTTACCATACAAAACGCAGCCGAATACGGAATATTTATTACCAATTCATCAATGGGAAATTTCATACGCAATAATATTATCAGGTCAAATACGGCAGCAGGAATATTTATTAATACCGGCAGTGATACCAATTCAATTATTGCCAATGATATTTACAGCATATCCCAGCGGGAAGGCATATATATCTGGGACGGCGATTACTGCATGATCAGCAATAATCTGGTACACGACTGCTGGTCTAACGGAATTCTGCTTTACACCGATGCGGTAAATAACAAAATCACCGGTAACACAATTTACAATAATTATTCCAACGGCATAAATATTAACTCCACGCTTTCGTCAGGCAATGAAATTTTTTCCAATAATCTTTACGGCCCGGACCAGAATATAGGCATCAGGCTGAATGGAACGGATAATAATTTTATCAGCAACAATTTTATTCATGACAACAACTATGGTGTTTATTTAAACAATGAAAATACCAATAATATCATTGCCGGCAATTTTATCCATACCAATATGCTGCGAGGCATACATCTGGCAACTTCTGGAACCGGAGCAAATATTATTTACAACAATACAATCTACGGCGGCTTCATAGGCGATTACGGCATATATGTAACAGCCACCAGTAACAATATTATCAGCAATAATACAATTTTTGAAATCAGCGCTTCCGGCATATATTTAACCATCCGGGCAAACCTGAATACTCTTTACGGCAATACCATATTTTCATGTTCCAATTATGGTATCAGTCTTAATTCCGATAATGTTGAAAATACCATTCTTAATAATACGATTTTTTCCAACCGGCTGCGCGGTATTACCATAATTGCCGACGGCATTGACAATAATCAGATCATTTCCAACCGCATCTATGGCCCCTGGCAGGATAACGGTATACATGTGCAGGACGGTGATGCCAATATAGTAAGTAATAATCTGTGTTACCTTAACAATCAATACGGAATAACAACTTACGGCAGCGGATGCGATAATCAGATATCATTTAATACCTGCGCATCAAATTCCACAGCCGGAATCAGGATTTACGGGGAAGCCAGCAGATCAAACAAAGTGTATCTCAATACCTGTTTTGGTCCGGATCAGAACCGCGGCATATATATTGATATGGGGCAGTATAATATAATCAGCAACAATACCATATACGATAATGTACTGCGCGGTGTGGAACTTTATCATACGAACATCGAAAATGTGGTCTATGGAAATACTCTGAATAATAATACCAATATCCAGATTTATATTGATAATTATTCCCTTTCCAACGTGCTTATGAACAATACCATGGCCGGAACAGCAGTATACGGTATTCATGTAAACTATAATGTTTCTAATAACAACATAATAAGCAACTCAATTTCCGATGCCAAAACAGGAATATATGTAAGGGGCTTTGAAACCCTTGTTTCCAATAATACGGTAAATAATACCGCTACCTACGGGCTTTATATTCTTGGCACGAATGCAAATATAACAGGGAACACATTTTCCGGCTCGCTTACCAATGGAATTTGGCTGGCGAATAATTCCTGCAGTAATTTTATTTTCAACAACATTCTAAGCTATAACGGCTCTACCGGAATCCGTTTTGACGGAGATAATTGCGACAATAATACTGTGAACGGCAATGCCTGTTACGGCCCGGGTCAGAGTTATGGATTATATATTAATGCCGGAGATTATAATGTTTTTTCCAATAATGTTCTATACGAAAATTCAGTCGACGGAATATACCTTACAAGCAGTGCAGCCGATAATTTCTTTTTCAGCAATAGTATATCATCCAACGGCAACAGGGGAATTTATCTTCCCAACGAAGACAGTGATAATAACGTCTTTACGGCCAATGAGATTTTCAGTAACAGCGGAAACGGGGTGGTTATAAGTTATGCGGATAATATTTTCTTTTCCAATAACCTGATATATTTGAATGATATTGGCATCAGAATTACCACCAACGAATCTACCGGTATTTATATTATTTTAAATACCATAACCAACTGCGGCGACGGTATTGAAAATTATACTGCAAATAATTTCATCATGAATAAAAATAATATATTTAATAACACCACGGTCAATTTTGATCAAAACGGCGGTGACGAATGCCTACTTACCAACAACTGGTGGGGCACAAGCATTGCCTCGGCTATTGCGTCCGAAATAATCGATAACGGCGGCAGCAGCAATTTCATACCGTACCGTTTGTCCGGGCCTTTTAATATTACGCTAGGCGCTGATACTGATCCGGTGCCTGAATTATCATACTTCAATGCTTCCACAACAGATTATGAAGTTAATCTTGTATGGAATCAATGCACAGACGGCGACTTTACCTGTTACAGGGTTTACCGTACCAATTCATCGTTATTCAGCAATCTGACAAGCGCTAATATTATTACCAATATTTATACGGCAGCTGATACCAATATTACCGATATTCCTCCGTTTCCGGGAATCTGGCATTATTATGTAAGCGTATCTGATGACCCGGGCGGAACAATGACCAATGACACCTGGTACACCGGTGCAAGTGTAACAGTATCCTGGCCGGCTCCTGCAGTAAAAATTACCAATCTTCCGGCCGGTACCTGGATTTCAACTGCCAGCGCAGTATTTTCAGGATGGGCATCAAACGGCATTCAGCAGCTTACCGGAATATTTTTCGGTACAAACATAAATACTCTTTCTTCATCAGGCGTAACCGGCAATTTTACCAACTGGGCATGCACAGTCGATGTCAGCGCTCTTGCCAATACCAGTAATATATTTTATGTAGCAGCAAGCAATGAGTACGGCAAATTGACAACGAATTTTCAGACAAACATGATTGATTTAAGCGCGCCTGTCAGTACCTGGGACCAGACATATCAAAACAGTATCATATCCAACCAGACAAATATCACCGGCACTATTTACGATTCTTTTGCCGCTGTGCTCGGCGGAAAACTCGTAATCACCAATGCCGGCTATAATACAGAGTATGCCATATCCGCTTCTCCCACCAACTGGACAAATTCCCTGGATACTGTCACCATACCGAACGGAACGTACAATTTTTGCCTGTATGCATCCAATGAAGCAGGATTAATCAGCATTTTAACTCAGACGAATATTACCATCCAGAATGCTGTTGACTCTATGGTACTGGTAAGCCCTGCCGCATTATCTTACATATCAGGCACAACAACAATTACCGGAACAATTGTACTCGGAGCAGCCGGGCCATCCAATGTTTACATGCGGACCAATAATCTGACCGCGTGGAGCGAGATGAATCTTTCCGGTACAAACTGGTGGTCCAATAATTTCAATACTGCAGCGCTTGCCGACGGTTTGCAGACTCTTTATTTTCTGGTAGTATCATCGAACGGTATTTCAAATGCAGCTCTTAATGCAGCATTTAATATTGATAATACTTCGCCGCTTATGGCAAGCTCCATCCCTGCGGGTGGAGCGGTAAATGTATCAAGCTCATCAGGTATTCAAATCTATTTTAATGAAACAATGAACACAGATACCAGCAATAGAATTACAGTAACCAATCAAAACAGCGCCGTGGGCGGTTCATGGACAATCGCAAACGGAAGTAATTTTACCTTTACGCCTGCAGGCTCGCTTGGAACCAATAATGAAATGGTGTATATAAACATTTCAAATACCTGCCGGGATATTGCAGGGAATACCATAACAGCAACCAACTTTTCCTTTCAGCTTGCCAATATCATCCCCCCGACTGTTAAAATAACCAATCCTGCTCCGCATACCTTTATAACAAGTTCCAGTATAAGTTTTACAGGCTGGGCATCGAATAACTTCGGGCAGCTTACAGGTTTGTTTTTTGGAACCAATATAAATACGATTTCCTCCAGCGGTGTTACAGGCGATTTCAGCAATTGGTCGTGCCTGGCAGATATCAGTGCGCTTGCCAACACGAGCAATATATTTTATACTGTTGCCAGCAATGAATGGAATCTGGTAGCGATCAATTTCCAGACAAATATGATTGACCTTACGGCGCCTGCGATTACATTTAATCTGAACTACAATAATGCAACCTTCAGCCGCGATACCAATATTACCGGTACTCTGACCGAAGCATATGACTGGGCCCTGGGCGGAAACCTTTTAATTACCAACAGTACATTTAATTACAATTATACGATCGCCGCTTCTTCCGCCAACTGGACAAATACAATTACGATCAGTAATTATCCGGGCGGGTTTTACACATGTATTTTATCCGCTACCAACAAGGCCGGTCTGGTCAGTATGCTGACCCAGGAAAATATATTTATTACCAATGAACCATGTCTGATTAATCTGACAAGCCCTGCTGATAATTCAAGTATAACCGGCATTACAAATATCAGCGGAACCATTACAGCCGGAAGTTACGGTCCGATAAATGCGTATATGAGCAACACCAACAGCTCAGGATGGACTCCCCTTACCATGAGCGGCCTTGACTGGTCAACCAATTATAACACTGCAGGTCTGGGCGAAGGAGCAAATCAATTTTATTTTATGGTAATTTCATCCAACAACCTTACAAATATTTTGTCTGCTGTTTATACTATTGACAACACAGCGCCTGTTTTTAGCGGATCGTCACCGACAAATAATGAAGAGAATGTCAGCAGAACAAGCGCCCTGAACCTGTATTTCAGCGAGCCAATCAGATCCGATTTTTCAAATTATATTATATGCAGCAACTCCAATACCGGTGCACAGGTGTCAGGCTCCTGGGTAATCAACAACGGAAGCAACGCTGTTTTTACCCCGGCTGCAACTTACGGCGCTGCAAGTCAGAAAATAATAATTCAGATTTCTACCGGTGTAGAAGATATGGCGGNNGACTATATCATCGCCGGAAAATATGGCATTTCTAAACGGCAGTATGAATATTTGCGGAACAACTACTGACCCGGAAGACAATATTGCATCCAATGTTTTCACTTATAATAACTGGGAGACACAATCTGCCGCAGAAAATATATCAAACTGGCAGGTAAAAGCATCCCTGCTGCCCGAGGGCACAAACCTGTTCCGGATTAAAGCCTACGACACGGCAGATGACGTATCCGTCATTGTGTCACGATACTTTATAGTTGATACCCGGGCGCCGGCGATTGCGCTTCCGCAGAATTTCACAACCAATATGCGCTTTGAAAACAAGACCAATTTTAACATCAGATTCAGCGATGCCAATCTTGCGCGCTATTTATACCGCTGCGGGACAGAAGAATATACTACTGTAACCAATTCCGATTCACTTGCCCTGGCATTTGATAAATCAGGAATATATACTCTTGATATCATAGCGCGCGATTATGCGGGAAATGAAAGCAAAGTGGGTCTCTGTTTTGAATTTGATATAAGTCTTGTAGACCTTGCAGGACTTTCCGAGCCTGCCAAGCAATGGGCCAGAAAAATAAAAGATCCTGCCCTGGCAAATTCAGTTTCGACGATCAAGAATCGTAATAACGGCATAGAAGTTATTGAATATATGGTAAAAATGACCAAAGAAAACAAGGGCACAGCTTCAACCATTTTAACAAAACGGGATGATGATATTCTTATAGTATGCAAACATGAAAACGGTATTCTTGGCGAACGGCCGAAAAAAATTACCGTATATGACCGGACAGGCAGAATAATCAGGCAGATTGATCCCGGCGCTATTACCGGTACAATTATTGTGTGGGATAAAAAAGATACGCGCGGAGAAAAAGTGCGGGATGGCATTTACTTTCTGATTGTGGAATATAATAAAACCAGGAACAGCATGCCTGTAGTTATTATGAATAAAATTGAATAAGGAAATATTATGAAAAAAATATTAATCTCAGGCTTACTCTTCTGCTTAATTACCAAGAATGCTTTTAGCGTGTTTGAAACCGGAATGACAGATGCTGATATTCAGGGAATGGCAAAAGCCGTAAGCGCAGCCAAAATAGAGAATGCCTTTATGCTTAATCCCGGCAATATTAACAGGGATAATGCGGCATATTTCAGTTTCTCGGGCCATCTTGGTTCGCGGAATATAACGGATCTTGTGGAAGGAGGAGGCAGTATTTACAGTAAGATAATTCTGAATAAAATTATGGCAGTGGCTGCAGGTATTGATTATACTTTTTTTAATTACAGCGGAGGATATCCCGGAGCATCGGGCTTGTTATGGAACGAAATACAGACCGGCGCAGTATTTAATATAAATTTGAGGGATGTTTTTGCCATAGGCATCCTGGGAAAATATTATAATTACTCAACTGATGCGGAGGTATACGGGGAAAAATACGGGGCTGAACATGGAGGTGATCTGGGAGCAGGATTCAAGGCAAATATTAAAATTTTTTCCATGGGCGCTTCTTTCAATAACATACTGTCATTAAACAAACAGACATCACGCATAATAAATGCCGGTATAGCTCTTGATATACGCAGCAGAATCAATCCGGCAGTGGATTTTTCCATTGATATTGATAAATTATGTTATGATATCAATCCCGGGCTGCAGATATTTATGCTGCGAAACATGATTATTCTGCGCACCGGACTTTTAGGCGGAGATCTTTTTAATAACCCGGCTCTTTCTTTCGGCGCAACCCTGCGTTTTCACCGCTACCATTTTTCCTACGGAGGAAGTTATAATTTCAAACTTGAGAGCATAGGAAATCATTACATGTCGCTCGGCCTATTATTTAACAAAATCGATCGGGGAAAGAAATGATTATAGTAATATAAATATCAATGATATTTTCTGTTTTATTAAATTTACAGGAAGTCATCATGTCCGGAGGACACCTGAAACAATGAA
>DNNS01000465.1:8076-9903 GCA_003497555.1 Spirochaetia bacterium | reverse complement strand
GTAAGCCTGGCGGTTTTAAATTCAAGAGCCAGTTCGTTTTCGGATGCAATGCGCCCGCCGGGCGGTAATGCGGAAAGGGAGTCGGCTATGCTTTGTTTAATGCGCAGATATACAGGCTGACGGGAAGAAATTTTTGTATTCATGTATATTATACATGTATAATAATACATTTATTGGAAAATTGCAAATTTTTAATATGCTTGGACAATTTAAACGAATTAGTATAAAATTATTAATTAAACCGGAATAAATCATTATCGTAAAATGATAATTTATTTTTTATAAAGGCACTGATGACACCCAGAATACTTTTCATTATAACTCCGGATCGTGACGGCTTTAGCAATAAAATCAGGCCGAACCGGAGTCCGCAAATCGGAGTGGCATACCTTGCGGCTTATCTTAAAAAGTTCAATATTGCTTCCCGGGTTCTCGACACCGGTTTTGATTTTCACAACCGGTACCACGATTTAAAACAGGCAATAGACGGATTTAAGCCTGATTTAATAGGCATCACCCTTTACAGCCGACTGGCTGATTATGCCAAATTAATAATCGAAGATATAAAAAAACTAACCGCTATACCCATTGTGGCCGGGGGGCCGCATATTTCTTCAACCGATGATGAATTTTTTCATGAAGCTCCTATAGACTATGGTATTAAAATGGACGGAGAAATACCGTTAAAAAAACTGATCTTTTCGCTTTTTCTTCAGGAGGGCGAACTCTCCTCCATTCCCGGGCTGATTTATCGAAATAAAGATCGTACAATTACTATTAACAGTAATAGCGAATTAATTACGGATTTGGATGAACTTCCCACTCCGGATTTCTCCGGCTTCAAAATGGGAAAATACATCAGTGACAGCAATCCGTCAATTCAGATGATCACTTCACGGGGGTGTCCATATTCCTGCACTTTCTGTAATGCTCATAATGTTACCGGAAGGCAGTTTCGTTTTTTTTCTGCCCGGCGCGTTATTAACGATATCAGACAATATTATGAAGGCGGATACAGAATAATCTGCATCGGCGACGATTGTTTCAATGTTGATCTAAACCGGGCAAAAACCATACTCCAGGCCATAATTGAACAAAAAATGAAAATTGTACTCAGGTTTATTGTAGGCATCCGGGCCAATTTCGGCGATCAGGAATTTTTTAATCTTCTTTACCAGGCAGGCTGCAGGCAGATTGGTTTCGGCCTTGAAGCAGGAGATCCCGATGTTTTAAAATCCATAAAAAAAGGCATTACCATAGAAAGGTTTATTGAGACCCTGGTATATGCAAGAAAATCCGGATTAATTACCACTGCCAATTTTATTATAGGCCATCCCAATGAAACATATGAACAGGCGCAAAAATCCCTGCAGCTTGCCAGGTCGCTGCCTGTAGACGAAGTTTGTTTTTTTTCCATGTTTCCCTATAAAGGAACTGAGGCATATAATGAACTCAAACTGCTCGAAAAAGCAGGACGAATTAAATTCCTGTTTAATTACAATGATTATCACAATAAAAGCGGGGCAAATATAATCTGGCCGGTTTATGAATCGGCCGAGTTTACTAAAAAGCAGAGAATAAAACTTTTACGCCAGGGCAGGAACCTGCAGGTAAAAACTATTTTTTCCAGCAGATATGGAAAAACCCTAGGCTTTATTTTTTCTGTTATCTTCTGTACCAATTTTTTATATCAGACTGCAAACCGGTTAAGGGAATCAAGAATAGGAAATTACATTAACCGCCGTATTAACAAGGTTTTTCAGCATATAAATTAATCTCCCTGGGAAATTTATTTATAAGTGAGCACGCCAGTATATAATACTGTTT
>DNNS01000465.1:0-7969 GCA_003497555.1 Spirochaetia bacterium | reverse complement strand
TTTTTATATAAAAATTTTAAAATTTGAATTGATACAAATTTTCATGGCTATATGCAGTTTGCAGTTTTTACTCGCCAATTAATTTTTAATATTACTTTTTGAGTTGACTTGTTTATATAAATCATTTAAACCAAGCATTATTGCAGCCTTCAAAACATTCTGGTATCCCATATTCATAAACCTGTCAATCATTTGCGCTTCATTATAAGCAATTTCTGAAATATTTATTGTAATTCGTTTGGTTTTTGCTGCAATATATTTTTTTTTAGTAGAATTTTTTAATAATTTAGAAAAATCAGATTTTTCATAAAATGAAGCATTTATTTGATTATTTGACATTTTTGATCTCCTGAATAAAAATCATTTTTTCTTTTTTATTCATTTTTCTTGTAGTTATTAAAACATGTGATGCTTTATTAGCAACAACAATGATATATTTTTGATTAATACAACTAAAATATAAATCAACACTCTCATCTTTAGGACTACCAATAATAATTGAATCAACTTCATTGTTGACAATAGACAGCACTTCATTTTTTGAAATATTTCTTTGTTTTAATCTAGTTTGTATGTGTTGCGAAAAAAGCCACATGCATATATTGTATGCTTATTATATGAACAAGTCAAGTCTTTTTTTTAGTTCAGGCGAGGAAAATTGTATAAACAACCGGCTTATATGCAGCTGCCCTTTCAGCATGACAACTCCCTGGTAAATAGCNNCACGAAGTTCACGAAGGGCGACCTCCTGTCGCCTAAAAAGCCAGTGCGCCTTCGTTAACTTCGTGTCCTTCGTGGTAAAATTCTATTTTCATGGTTTCGGGTGTCCCTCCGGACACGACGACTTCCTGGAAAATAGCCTTTCCATTTTTATTGTTTGGATAATAAAAATTATCGGGCTGCACTAACATATACACGGGAGAATTTACCGCGGTTTTCTGCTTAAAATTGAATATGACAAGTCCACTGTTTTTCGGGTAACACTTTTTATGATCTAAAAGGGTCCCTTGAATTTTAGAATATAATGGGCTATAATCCTTTAACATTTTTTCCTGCTTAAAATGAGAATGCAAATATGAAAAAACGGGCTTTAATTACAGGCCTTACCGGCATGGTAGGCAGTCATCTGGCTGATTTTCTTCTGACTGAAACCGACTGGGATATTTACGGCCTGTGCCGCTGGCGCAGTCCGCTTGAAAACATAGAACATCTGCTTGACAGAATTAACCGTAAAGATCGCCTGTTTCTTTTATACGGAGATCTTTGCGATCAGGTTTCGCTTGAACACATTGCAGAGCAATCCCGGCCCGATTATGTTTTTCATCTGGCAGCGCAGAGTTATCCGCAGACCAGTTTTACTGCACCCGTACATACTTACGAGACAAATATTTCGGGTACGCAGCGCCTGCTTGATGCGCTGCGTTTTTGTAAAGAAATTGATCCGCTGATCCATGTATGTTCATCATCCGAAGTATTCGGAAGGGTTCCCCGCGATAAACTTCCTATTAAAGAAGACTGCACTTTTCACCCGGCTTCTCCCTATTCGATTTCCAAAATCGGAACAGATTTAATCGGGCGTTTTCACGCCGAAGCTTACAAGCAGAAAATCATGATTACCCGCATGTTTACGCATACCGGGCCTCGGCGCGGCGACGTATTTGTCGAGTCAACTTTTGCCAAACAGATTGCCATGATCGAAGGGGGGCTGCTGCCTCCGGTTTTAAAAACCGGCAATCTTGACTCACTGCGTACCTGGGCTGATGTACGGGATGCTGTACGCGCATACTATCTGCTCCTTACAGTAAATCCGCAGCCCGGCGAAGCATATAATATCGGCGGAAGTTTCACCTGCACAGTACGGGAGATGCTTGATTTTCTGCTTTCCCGCTCTACATGTAAAAATATTAAAATTGAAACGGATCCGGAGCGCCTGCGCCCGCTGGATGCGGATTTACAGGTTCCCGATTGTTCCAAGTTTATGAAACATACCGGCTGGAAACCTGAAATACCATTTGATACCACCATGACAGATCTGCTTGCTTACTGGCGCAGGCGAGTCGCCTCGGGCAGCAAGTTTCTGCAGCGGTAAACAATCATGGATGAACGGATTCTCTGGAAGCGTGAGTGTAATGGAGTAAAAACCGAAACGGTTTACAGTAATCCCTGGTTCAGCGTAAAATCCAGAAATGATTATTTTTCTCTGGAATACGATACTCCCCAGATCATTGTTCTGGCAACTGTAGAAAACTCTGTTCTGATGGTAAAAGTAAATCGCCCCCTGATAAATGATACGCCCTGGGAACTTCCGGCTGGCGGCGCTCATCAAAATGAATCTTTTGTCCGGACAGCACAGAGAGAACTATCCGAAGAAACCGGAATTTTTATCGCTGATTTGAAACGTTTCACCAGAACCGGCGCGCTTGCGGAACAGGCAGGGCGCAGTAACGAACTGATACAGATTATGAAAATTGAACTAACCCCGGAAGAATACCAGGCGCGTATTGAACATGACGCCGAAATAACCGAAGTACGTCTCTTCAGCAGGAAAGAACTGGCTGCATCAATAGTATCCGGCGCTTTTTATCTGACTGCTCCGGTAGCGGTTATTGCCCGGTACCTGCTGACTGAATCGCCTTGAATATAAAAGAGAGAAAATAATGTTATCAACCGGTGAATTAAAAAAGCAAGCAGCAAAGATACGCGCTACCTGTGTACAAATGGCGTTCGATGCCAGAGAAAGCCATCTGAGTTCGGCGCTGAGCTGTACCGATTTGCTTGCTGTTCTGTACGGAGGTTTTTTACGCGGGACGGCAGAAAAATCAAATCTAGGGCGCGATCGTTTTATTATGAGCAAAGGGCACGGCTGCAGCGCTCTTTATGCAGCCATGGCTGCTTATGATATTATCTCTCCGTCTCTGCTTAAAGAATATTCCAGGACTGACGGTGCGCTGCCCAATCATCCGTGCCGGCATGCGCTTAAAGAACTGGAAATTTCTTCCGGAAGCCTCGGGCACGGATTGGGAATTGCCGCAGGCATGCTGTACGGGATGCGTCTTTCCGGCAATACTGACAGCCGCGCTGTAGTTTTAATGAGCGATGGAGAATGCAACGAAGGCAGTGTCTGGGAGGCCGCCATGTTTGCAGCTGCGCAGAAATTCGGAAATCTACTGGCCGTTATTGATCATAACGGTTCGCAGGCGGTAGGTACCTGCAGTGTAATCATGGGCGATACTTCTCTTGAAGAAAAATTCCGCAGTTTCGGCTGGCATGCAGTTACAATCAGGGGCAATGATATTGCTGCCGTAAAAACGGCTTTTGAGCAGCTCCCTGCCGGGAATAACAAACCGGCGGCAGTTATTGCCAAAACCATCCCGGGATCAGGAGTGAGTTTTATGGAAAAAAACATTGAATGGTTTTACCGCTCGCCCTCGGCGGAGGATTTAAAAAACGCCCTGGCGGAAATCGGCGCAGAGCCGCTTGGGTAACGGAGCATCTATGAGAAGAGCTTTTTCCGATACGCTTTTAAAAATAGCCGAAAAAAACGACAAGATTGTTTTTTTAACCGGTGATCTCGGCTATAAAGTTTTTGATGATTTTATTGCAAAATTTCCAGGCCGTTATATAAATACAGGCGTAGCCGAGGCGCAGCTAATCAACACGGCAGTCGGCCTGGCTCTGGAAGGTTACAGACCTATTGCCTATTCAATTGCTCCGTTTGCAACTGCCCGGCCTTTTGAACAAATCCGTTTCGGAGTTGCCTATCACAAGCTTCCGGTCATGATAGTAGGCGCCGGAGGCGGTTTTACTTATGCAAAATCAGGCGTTACCCATCATGCGCCTGATGACCTGGCTTTACTGGGAATATTACCCGATATGACAATTGTATCCCCGGGCGGGCCTGATGAACTCCGGATGCTTATGCCTGAGCTATTAAAACTGAAAGGTCCGTCATATCTGCGCGTTGGAAAATACGGCGAACCGGAACTAAATCATCCCTCTCCGGTTGAACTGGGTAAGGGACGCTGCCTGAGAGCGGGAAAACGAATTGCTATAATAACTTCAGGCGATATTGTCTGCGATATTTACCCTAAGATGAATATTTTTCTTTCTGCCGGGCTTGATCCGGCGCTTTACCATTTTCATACAATTAAGCCGGTTGACCGGTCAATTTTCCCGGAAATTGAAAAAAACTGCAGTACCGCAGTAATTGTTGAAGAGAGTATTCCGCAAGGCGGCATTTACCGGGAAATCTGCGAATGGAAAGCAGAAACTAACAGTAAATTAAAAATATTACGCAGCGGCGCTCCGGATGCTTTTATTCTGGGAAGCCCCAGCCGCGAGGAACTCCGTACACGGCTGGGACTGACAGCCGCTGCCCTTAAAGATCTTTGTTTACAGGAATTCAGGATAGCGAAATGAACCCTTCTGCTTCATCGCCTGCAAAAATAGAGTCCTCGACGTACAAAATAGTACGCCTCCGGATGCATTTTTGCGAACTCTTCGGATTCTGGGGCTCATTTCGCTATCCTGTCAATGTTTCAAATCTACAGCCGGATTATAATTATGATTATTAAACCTGATAAAAAAATGCAGATTCCTTTCGGTGCACTTCATCTGGGCAATACAGCCAGACAGCTGATTTCCGCAGCGCTCGATCAGGGACTTCTTTCCTGCGGTAAACTGGTACAGGAATTCGAAGAGAAATTCGCAGCCGTAAATAATGTCAAATATGCAGTAGCGGTTTCTTCCGGGACAGATGCCGATATTCTGGCTTTGGCGGTAATGCATGACCTGGGAGCAGACCGCGGCGATGAAGTAATTATTCCGGCGCTTTCGTTTATTGCTACAGGCAATGCTGTTCTGCATGCGGGTTTTACCCCGGTTTTTGTTGATATTGACAGAAAGACCCTTAATATTGATCCTCAAAAAATCGAAGCTGCTGTTACCAAAAAAACGCGCGGAATAATGCCGGTTCATCTGATGGGTAAACCTGCCGATATGGATGCGATTTCAGCCCTTGCCAAAAAATATAATCTTTATATTGCCGAAGATGCTGCTGAAGCGCATGGCGCAAAATACCGGGGAAGATCCGCCGGGTCAATCGGCAGCACAGGAGCCTTCAGCACCTATGTTGCGCATATCATCAGCACAGTGGAAGGAGGAGTAATAACAACCAATGATCCGCAGATTGCAGAAATTCTGCGTTCGCTCAGATCGCATGGACGAAATTGCGTGTGCAGCACCTGCGTGATGAACAGCGGGGAAGTTTATTGCGCCAAACGTTTCGGCAATCCCGATGTTGAAGACATCCGTTTTACATTTGACCGTATCGGGTATTCCTGTAAAATGAATGAAATGGAAGCGGCTGTCGGTCTGGATAATATCGAAAGCTATGATTCCATTCTTTCCCGACGTTATGCAAATCTAAAAAAGGGAATGGAGATTATCAGACAGTTCCCGGAGCATATATATACTATTACCGAAGAAGCGCATGAAAAAATCGGGCCGCATGCCCTGCCTATAATTTTACGTGAACACAGCCCGCTTACCCGTAAAGAACTGATTGATCATCTGAATGCTTTTTATATTGACAGCAGAACTCTTTTTTCTTCCATGCCTACTCAGTGCGCAGGTTTTGCCTGGCTGGGGCACAAGCCGGGCAGTTTCCCCGAAGCTGAATATATCGGAGAAAGAGCGATTCATATAGGAGTACATCAGAATATAACTTCCGGGCATTTATCCTATTTTTATGATGCTCTTGCCGCGCTTTTTAACAGAGTTTAATTCCTGCAAATTAATCTTTCACTCAAATTAAAACACCCTGGTAACTACTCAGATTTTAAAATTTTTTTTTCGTGGTAAAATCATAAAGCTAAAAATTTTTAACCGCAGAGTACCTTCCCGCTGGCCCGCCACGCAGAGAATCCGGTGTTCAGTATACTCTGCGCTTCTCTACGGTTATTTATTTTTTTCCTTAATTATTTAAAATTTAAAATCTGAGCATATACAAATTCATTTAATCAGGACAAAACGCAGATTTTTAACTACAATACCGAATCTGGAAATTTTTCTAAACTGAAGAACAACTTCATTAATGCCGTTAATAGCCCGGATAAAATCTTCGTTTGACATTTTTTTACCGCTTACCGACTGATATTCCGATAGTTTTACCGCAGCTTTCTGCCAGGTCTTGCGCCCGCCGTCAAGATAAAAACCCGAGAACATCCAGCGTACGGCTCCGGTTTCCGAGCCGATTTTTATATGAAAATCAAAGGGAGGTATAATTCCCTCGGGTGCGAGAGATGAAAGTTCCATTTCTATATAGCCCTGATCGGCATAATCCGGTGACAGTTCTATGTTTTTCTTCAGTTTTAAAGGTGCAGCAAGAAAATTCTGGGAACCCGCAGGTATGGGAAAGATCAAGGCTTTTTCGCCTTCGTATTCTCCCCACTCGCTGCTGAAAATTGAACAATCGTCAGCAGGCTGGCCGTTTTTAATAATATCAACCGAAGCGGAAATTTCTCCAGGCAGATTAAAAATTCTGTTAACTTGATTGATAATTTTTTCTTCCTGCACCCGGTATTTAGCTTCGCGTTCGCGGTAAAACGCCAGTTCCTGAACCGGAGATTTTTCCTGTCCGGTTTTTACAGGTTCCTTAAATGTATTTTCCGGCTGAATCCGGAAAATCAGCGCTTCCTGTGACGGAAGTACAACTGAAAATCCGTCCGCCAGCGCTTCACTGCTCCAGAATTTGCTTTTCCCCGCAGTATATTCCCGGCAGGTTCTGGCTTCTATTATTCTGTAATTACCGGACGGAAGATTTACTGTAATTCGCGCATTTTGGGCATCATTGGCCATGGAACAGACATACAAAAACAGTTTTTTTTCATCTCCCATAGCCCGTAAAACAACATCCGAAAACCGTTTGCCCTTATCGGTAGTCACTTTCCACTTGGACGAGATTAATTTTTCCACGGCATTTTTAAGAAGCGCTTCAAGCAAGGCAGCCTGGCCCGGAGCCGGATCTGCCGTAAAAACCAGGGCTCCCTGTGCGCAGGTTTTTTTTACCATCACAGCATCACCGCTGCCGGAGGGCATAAAAGCCGACTTGAAATACGGAAGCAGCAAATCATCGGAAAGTTTGAGGTTATGATATTCCCTGCCGGAATCAAGTCCGGGGAGTATGGCATCGCTGCGTTTGGCACTGTACTGATTATATTGCAGGCTTTCTGCGCACAGTATAATCTGCCCGCCTTTTTCCGTCCAGGCTTTAAGATTTACAAATGCCCGGTCTTCAATATGCGTTGCTGCAGAGGCAATGATAATTTTTGCCGAACCGGGAATACGCCCGCAAGCCAGCGATTCTTCCCAGATAATACCCCAGGGAATTCCGGTTTTCTGCATGGCCTGAACAGACTGAATCATGCGTTCCTTGAATTGATATTGATCCGGTTCCTGGCATAATGTAGCTTTTGAAAAAATTATAAAAACTTCCGGAGTCCCCCATCCCCAGCTGCCGGGCAGATCCTTTTCCACAGCTGCAAGTTCATCGCGGAAGATGCGCACGGCTGCAACTGTTTCCTCCGGAAAGACAAAAGGATTAAGCCATGATGCTCCGGTATAATCAAGATTTCTTACCATCTCCTCGGCAGTCTGCAGGGTATATGGTTTTTTCCAGGCCGGAGACGATTCCCAGGAATAAAAATAAACACTGGAAATACCGCAGAAAATATTATTCCATAATCTGGTGATTACGTCTTCAGGCCGTACCGGGACCTGCACATTATTGCGGTAGCGTTTAAGGCTCTGTTCCGTATCAACCAGGGGAAGTTTTCTGTCGCCTGCGCCTTTAAGCGCTTCGAGATAAAAATACGGCTCCACCGGACCCTGCATGAGACCGGCAAACATGGGATCAATATTTTCCGAGGAAATACTGGAGGACCCGAAAGAAGGCAGAAGATATTCTCCG
>DNNS01000266.1 GCA_003497555.1 Spirochaetia bacterium | reverse complement strand
CGGCCGCGATACCTGAAAATTTTATATTCCAAGATTTTCCGATTTAATCCTGAACATTTTCAGCCAGTTTTGACCGGGCGAAAGCAGAGTACTTTCCATATGGGTGGCAAGAGCCGGCTGCGGAGCGTATAAAAAATATTTTTTCCCAAGTAATATATCAAACAGGCCGTAACGCCAGGCATTAAGACTGAACATCCGGTATTTTTTCAGGGCAAAAAGCCGGTGCCTGGTAATGATCGGCCACATGGAATAATCGCTGTTTCCTTTTACATAGGAGCACAGGGCATGTTTTGTTCTGCGCAGGGTGTTGATACCGGTCATGAAAGTCAGACAGCTGGTAGCCTGTTCTGTCATACGGTAATTCCGATAATGTACTTGTTTTTTTGAAAAATTGTGATAGGGCAGATTATAATAATCCGGATGATCATACGGGGTTATAAAACCTCCGGATTGCCTGAGAAAACCTGTCATGATTTTAATTGATTCGGGCAGATAAAAATAATCATCTTCGGCAAAATACACAAATTCGGATTTCTGCCCCAGCAGCAGCTCAAGCTGTATACCGAAAGTATTGCGGTTGCCGCAGTTTTTTACCTCAATAAATTCAGGCTGGGCATGCGGCGCATGACGCAGAAACATTTCTTTATATTCCGGGCAGGAATCAAGAATTACATAAAGTTTGGCGGAAACACCCTGCAGGGCTTCGCCAAAGCTTGCTAAACAAAGTTCCGCTAATTTTTTTTTGTTATCCGGGAAAAAAGCCGGAGTTTTGGAAATACGCGGATAAATTCGATAGGCAATAACAAGTTCACTCATTGACATGCCCTGATTTTATCCTGAAAATCAAAAAAAATACTCCGGATTGTTATTTTATACGCCTCAATAAATTACGTAACTACTCAGATATTAAAATTTTTTTTCCTGATAAAACCTTAAAGCTAAAAATTTTTAACCGCNNTTTTTTTTTCGTGGTAAAATCATGGAGCTAAAAATTTTTAACCGCAGAGTGCATCTTCTGCCGCCTTCCACGCAGAGAATCCGGTGTTCAGTACACTCTGCGCCGCTCGCGCGGCTTGCTTGTGTGTTTGCTGCTCTGCGTTTATTTTTTGTTTTACTATGTTTAAACACGGGTGTTCCGGAAATGATAAAAAAATTTCTGTTTTCAGCATTGTTTATTTTCGCTCAATAAATTAGAATAATACCTGTTGATTTTTCTCAGGAAACCAATATTAATATTCCTGGTAATATAATCGCGTCCGGAGGCTTTTTATGAAAGAAATATTCCTGCATAAAGACTGGGAACTGATAAATCCCCTCACTAAAGAACGTATTCCGGCCAAGGTACCGGGTTCAGTACATACTGATCTGCTGGCTGCCGGTAAAATAGATGATCCTTTTTACCGCGATAATGAAAATACCCTGATGCATATAGGCGAACAACACTGGCTGTACGAAACACGCTTTAACGCGGCTCCTGATATTTTAAAGTCCAGGGTCCTTTTTCTGCGGATGTACGGCCTTGATACTCTTGCGGAAATTCGCTTGAATGACCAACTGCTTGGTAAAACCCGGAATATGTATTGCACTGTGGAATATGATGTACACACTATTCTTGTGGCTGGCGAAAACAGGCTTTCAGTTCTGTTTCAATCCACTTTTCCCCGGATTAAAAAACGTCAGGCCGAGCGCAGGTTTGCCAATGGAGGAGGCCCCCTGGTGATAAAAGGCGCCAGTCAAATCAGAAAGTCTCCATGCAATTACGGATGGGATTGGGGGCCTCGCTGTGTTACCTGCGGAATCTGGCAGCCTGTATCCCTGATTTACGGGGAGGAATTCATATCCGAAATAAAAGTCAGACAGCAGCATTTTAAAAATTTGGTTTTGCTGCAGGTAACAGCCGGTAGCAAAACCGGTAATGCAGATTTGATAAAAGCTGCGCTCTTTGACGGTGAAAAACAAATTGCGGAGTGCACAGCTTTGCCTGCAGGTAAAACCGCTTTGTTAAAACTGAAGATTGCAAACCCCAAACTCTGGTGGCCGGCCGGAGAAGGCAAGGCTCATCTGTACCGGCTGGAAGTTTCCGCTTTTTCAGCCGGGAAAATCCTTGATTTGCGCACGCAACGGATTGGGCTTAGGACCATAAAGCTTGATCAGAAAAAAGACAAATGGGGTACATCTTTTGTCTTTACGGTAAACGGGAAAAAAATTTTCTGCAAGGGAGCGGACTGGATACCGGCTGATGTATTTTATCCGCGCGTGGAAAACAGCAAATACAGATTTTTACTGGAAAGCGCCATTCTTGCCAATATGAATATGATTCGCGTTTGGGGCGGAGGTATATACGAAAATGATATTTTTTACAATTTATGCGATGAACTGGGCATTATGGTATGGCAGGATTTCATGTTTGCCTGTGCAGCCTATCCGTCCGACCGCGAGTATATTTCAGACATAAAACAGGAAATTGCTGATAATGTAAAAAGGCTTCGTCATCATGCCAGCCTGGCGTTGTGGTGCGGCAATAATGAAATCGAAATGATTAAAAATTTTTTGAGTAAAAAACCTGAAGACGGTAAAATGACAGAAAACGAATATAAAAAGCTGTTTCACGAAATGATTCCTCAGACCTTAAAAATTTACGATGATGAGACCGCTTACTGGCCGTCAAGCCCGCACACCCCCGGTGATTTCGGCAATGCCAACAGCGAACTTTCCGGGGATGCCCATTTGTGGGCCGTTTGGCACGGACGCCAGCCGTTTGAATGGTACCGAACTACTACCCACAGATTTATCAGTGAATTCGGTTTTCAATCTTTCCCATGTGTTAAAACCCTGAAGGAAATTGCTCTTCCCGAAGACCTGAATTTTACCAGCCGTATCATGGAACATCACCAGCGCAGCCGAATCGGAAACGAAGCAATAATCAATTATATGCTGGAATGGTTTCGTCTTCCGTCTGATTTTAAAAAACAAACGCAGTTATCGATGATTCTGCAGGGTCTGGCTATTGCTTATGGAGCGGAACACTGGCGAAGAATCAAACCCCGTTGTATGGGGACATTATTTTGGCAGCTGAATGACTGCTGGCAGGGGGCGAGTTGGTCATCCGTAGATTACCGTTTACGCTGGAAAGCCCTGCAGTATATGGCCAGACGTTTTTTTGAGCCTCTCGCCCTTTCGGCAGTAGAAAACCAGCAGACACTGTGCGCGGATATTTTTTTAGTCTCCGATTGGTCAAAACCCGCTGCCGGGAAAATAAAGTGGCAAGCCTGGCATGTAAACGGAAAAAAAATCTGTCAATCTGAATTTAATTTTCATCTTTCTGCCGGAGAGAGCAAAAAAGTAGGCAGGCTTGACTGCCGTGAAATTCTGAAAAAACACGGCTTGTATTCGGTGCTTTTTGGGGCAGAATGTTTTATCCATGGAAAAAAACTCTCTGAAACGGTTTTTATGTTCAGCCGGCCCAAACACATAGAGATTACTGATCCGGAAATTACCGTCAAAATTAAAAACGATTTGCTATTACTCAGAGCTGCCCGGCCGGCGCTGTTTGTTACGCTTGAATCCGATCATGTGCTTTCTGATAATTTTTTTCACATGTTTCCCGGACGGGATTATACGATCCGTATGCTGAAAAAAAATCCGGGCTTCCCTGATCGCGGCATGGAAAAAACACAAATAACGAGTCTTTACGAAATATGTAATGTAAATTAATATTTTTTTTTACATAGCCGGCACTGGTAATGTTTTTCACGCTGGATTTCTTTTTTCCATGAATCATACTTGACATATATAAATTTTTATTATACTGTTAAAGTATAACCTTGGTGCTTGATATCAGGAGATATTAAGGTAAAAGGGAAAACGGTGCAAATCCGTTACTCGGGCAGAATAAAACAATCTGTCTGAGCTGTAAGCGTGATGAAATTCCACTTGAGTCACTGCCGGCAACATCAGCGCTCTTCGGGCGCAGAGTTAACACCGGCGGGAAGGCGGAAGAGTAAAACGATCGCAAGTCAGAAAACCTGCCGGGCAGATAGTTGTCTTAACATTCGCGATCTTCAAGCCGGCTGCGAACAAAAGGCAACTACATTCAAGCCTGAACTCTCTCCTGCATTATTTCAGCCCAGGTTAAACCAACAGGAGAAAACTATGAAAAAAATCAAAATATTTTTATTGGCAGCGGCTGTTTTTATGCAGTTTAATCTTCCGGCGCAGAAAAAAAACGATACCCCGTCTGCGGAAATCGGCCGTTTTGATGAAATCTACATCAGTGCAAATCGTTTCAGCCGGGAATACTCGCGTATCGGATCAACCGTACATATAATTACAGCGGATGAAATTGAAAAAAAAGGCTATAGTGATTTATCATCGGTTTTAGCCTCGATTCCCGGGCTTACAATTAAGCAAAACGGAACTTTCGGGGGTACAGCCTCTGCTGCCCTGCGCGGCGGCAATGCCCGGCATACCCTGATTATGATTGACGGCGTGAACATTTCCGATCCTTCACACGTTTCCCAGCAGGCAGGAATTGAGAATATTTCAGCATGGCAAATTGAACGTATTGAAATAATCAAGGGAAATCTGAGCACTCTGTACGGCTCAGATGCGATCGGAGGAGTGATCAATATCATCACCCGCAGGCAGGCAGACAAAAAAATTTCCGTAAATGCCAGGGCTGAAGCCGGGTCTTTCCGTACCTTCCGCGAGCAGCTGGATTTATCCGGGAAACTCGGTTTTCTTTCCTGGTTTTTATCGGGCGTACGCGAAGACACAGCCGGAATTTCCAAAGCCCTGGAAAAAAACTCCGGACAGGAATTTGAAAAAGACCCGTATCATAATACGGCTGCTTCCCTTCGCCTGGAGCTTGCTCCCCATGAGCGTCTGCACATTAACAGCCGCACATCCTGGAGCGGATCACGCACCGATCTTGATGCCGGTGCTTTCAGCGATGAACTGCATTTTTCCAAACTTTCAGAAAACTTTTTACAGAGCTCAGAAGCGGAATTCACTGCCTCCGGAATTTACCGCGTTTCAGGAAAATATTCCTTTAATAAAATTTTCAATAACTATCTGGAAAACACCCTGCAGAATAAATACTCGGCTAAAAAGCATTCAGCCGCGCTGCAGCATGATTTTACCCTGAAAAATCATCTGTTTAATCTGGGAAGCGATTTTCGTTATGACTCCATGGCTTCCATGTCAATAGACGGCACCAATATCCGCAATCTGGGGGTTTTCGGCCAGTACAGCCTGAATCTGAAAAAAGTTTTTTCATTTACTGCAGGCGGCNNTGATTATTATACCGGTATGGATCCGGTTTTTACCTGGCGCGCCGAAACGGCTTTTTTTATTCCGGCCGCAGGAAGTAAACTGCATGCCAGTTACGGTACCGGTTTTAAAACCCCCAGTCTTTTTCAGCTCTTCCACCCGTTATATGGAAATAAAGTACTAAAACCGGAAAACAGCTGGTCAATCGACGGAGGCATTTCCCAGGGCATAATAAATAACCGCCTGATTGTTTCCGCTGTTTATTTTTATAATTATTATCAAAATCTTATAAAATGGGAAAATAACGGATATAAAAACGTGGAAAAAATATTTTCCCGGGGAGTGGAATCCGGCCTGGAAATATTTGTGCTTACCCGGCTTTCCATGAAAGGCTCCTATACCTGGTCGGAAACCAGAAATTACCTCACCGGCAAAAAACTGACCATGCGGCCCGAACATGTTTTTTCCGGAACCATATCGGCCGGTTTTTATAAAAATCGGGGGAATATTGCCTTCACCATGGTCTATACCGGGGAAAGCCTGGATTATAATTACGATTATTATCCGGCCCGGGAAGTAACTCTTGACGGTTACGCTAAAGCCGATATGAAAATTTCATACAAAATAACGCCTTTTCTGATTCCCTATATAAGAGCGGAAAATATATTTAACAGCAAGTACAGTACCAGTTACGGTTATGCATCCCCGGGGATCAATTTTTTGGGCGGCCTGCAGGTTAAAATATGATATTAAAAAACTCGGTTTTTTATCTGCTGCTGTCGGTTGTATGTCTATCATGCATTGCCTGCTCTCCGGACGTTCGCAATGAAAACAGGCAAAAAAAAATTCCGCAGAAAATAATATCACTTGCGCCCTCGATTACCGAAGAACTATTTCTCCTGGGTCTTGAAGATAAAATAACGGGTGTAACTACTTACTGTAACCGTCCGGAAGCTGCACTGCACAAGGAAAAAGTCGGTACAGTGGTAAGCGTAAATATAGAAGTAATATTCAGGCTTGATCCGGATATTATTTTTGCCTCGCCTGTTCTTGATCCCAAACATAAAACCCGTCTGGAAGGATTGGGATTTAATATAGAAGTATTTCCTTCTCCGCGTGATTTTACCCAGATGTGCGATCAGTTCCGCTCTCTGTCCAGACTAACCGGTACGGAAGAAAAAGCCAAGCTGATTTTAAAGAACACTGAAAAACGTCTGAAAAAAATCCGCGCAGCCCGAACCGGAAAATACCGGCCGTCGATCCTGGTACAGATTGGAACCAGGCCGATTTATGTAGGGATTCCAGGAACATTTATAAACGATTTTATTGAATTTGCAGGCGGGGAAAATGCCGCTTCCGGACTTAAAACCGCCATTATCAGCAGAGAAGAAGTAATCAGACGCGACCCGGAAATAATTTTTATTGTAACCATGGGCATTATTTCCGAGCATGAAAAAAAAGAGTGGCAGAGATTTAACGGCCTGCGGGCTGTAAAAAACGATGCGATTTTTTCTCTTTCTGCGGATATGGTCTGCAGCGCTACTCCGGCGACTTTTCCGGATACGCTTGAAATCATGAGTGCTTATATAGAAAGTATTCAGGGTCAGGCGGGGCGTCAGAATTAAAGGAAATAGAATTTTACCGCAAAGGAACACCCGCGACCATGAAAATATGGTTCTCGCA
>DNNS01000399.1 GCA_003497555.1 Spirochaetia bacterium | reverse complement strand
CCATTGCCCTCTAAGAGGGCGGTGGTTTGTTGTTTTACTGCAGTGTGCGTTATTTTCAAGGTTATGGGTGCTGCTCTTCCAGCATGTCGATTCCCAGGAAAATAGAATTTAACCACCCGTGTCCTGTTCTGAAGATCGTGAAGTTCACGAAGGGCGATTTCCTGTTGCCTCTTTTGAATGCCAGTGCGTTTTCGTGAGTTTCGTGTCTTTCGTGGGAAAATTTTATTTTCATTATTTTGGGTGCCTTGTTTTTTTTACTATCTGGTCAGCTTGAGATAAAGCAGTGAAAGTACGCGCGGGAGATCAAGCATGGATTTAATTATAACAAACTTCTGCAGGGGAAACATTATTTCCAGTTCTTCCAGTTTGTTTTCTTCAGTGGAAATACAGAAAGAATCTATGCCCAGGCGCCGGTTTTCTTCACCGGCTCTTGCTACATCAAACTGCGCATAACGGGTCTGGGGATCGTAATCCGCATCCATGGGTTTACCGTCGGTAATTATGATAAGTAATTTTTTCCTGGTTCCGGCCTGCGACAGTTTATAGCCGGCATGACGTATGGCCGCGCCCATCCGCGTAGAGCTTGCGCATTGCGCTGCCCACAGGGCTTTCTGCGTATCGCTGTTCCATTCATCCTGAAAATCCTTGTAAATATAAAATTCCGCATGCTCTCGACCGGAACCGGAAAATCCGTACAGAGAAAATTTATCGCCCAAATCATGCAGTCCCTCGGCTAATACGAACGCCGCTTCCTTTTCAAGATCTATAACTCTTTTGCCCCCGGGACATTCTTCCCCGGTTGAGCCGCTGGCATCAAGCAGCAGGCTTACGGCCAAATCGCGTTTTTTTATCCGCGGCTTTTCATAAAATTTTTCCTGTTCCGTTTCTCCGCTTTTCTGCTGAACAATAAAGCGCAGAAGCTCGTCGATATTGATATTGTCTCCGTTAGCCAGATATTTTTCCTTGCGGGAAAGATCAGGTTTGAGTCTTTCAAAAACCCTGCGTACCCATGCTGCATATATGCAGGCTTCACGGTAAAGCTCCGAATCCGCCGGGAAAATTTTTTTTTCCGTAACCCGGCACCATTTTTCATAGTATTCCTTTTCATGTTCATTCCATTCGTCATAAAAATATCCAACACTGCATTTTTCCGAAATGTCTTTTCCCGGTATTTTTTCGGCATTATCGGGTTCTTCATTGTTTTCTCCGCCTGCTGTTTCCGGTTCCGCTTCCGGTTTTTCTTTTTCCGGATTTTTCTGCAAATCGCGCAGATCCATACGGTTAACAGAGGGAGGCGGAGTGCCGGGATTAACAGGAAAGGTAAAATCCGGAAAAAAAGGAAGGGTAAAAGCTGCAGGCCGAAAATATCCGTCAAGAATTTTCTTTGCTTTTTCATCTTTCAGCATTGCAGAAATATTCATCAGAGTCTGAACAAAATCAGATCCGCCGGCTGCATCCCTGGCCAGGCGCAGCGCCGGTTCTTTCGGCCTGGTTCCCTGCAGGGCGCTGACTAAAAGCGGATACAAATCAGGGGGCAGCCGGGAATTTCTTTTTTCTTCCTGCAGGATTTTGTTAAAATCATTTTTAATGCCGGGAAAATTACGGCAGGCTGAAAATAAAACCCGGTATGCTTCGCAGGCTAAAAACAGCCGGTGATAATTAATGCCGATCGAAGCGGACATGCATTCTGCTGATGAGGAAAAATCCAGGCCGTGACTGAGCGAAAAGCTTTTAAATAAATAACACGAAGCTGCCAGTACCGTGATCATACGGTAATAAGCGCGGTTTTCAGAAGCTTTTTTAAAAACATTGACACGCGCCGGAAGAAACAGGGAATAAAGCGTAGTGGCAAGAAAGGTACCATGTTCAATAATATCATCTGAATCAAGAGAGCCCAGATCGGATACTTTAAATTCCCTGCCGCAAAGGGAACGTCCCAGCAGGACAAGTTTGGCGCTGTTATCAGAGAGCCGCGCCTGCGAGGAAATACTGCGTATATAAATACGCGCTGTTTTGGTTTTAAGTTCAAGAAAACCCAAAGCAGCTTTGGGGCTGCGCTGAAAAAGTATTTGCGCGTTTTCCACAAAAGAATCAATTTCGGAAGGTGAAAGATAACGCAGCAGCCCGGCATAGCCTTTTAAAAAAGCATAGGCGAATTCGCGGTTTACCGATAACAGTTTTCTTGCCTTGTTCAGCGCATAAGTGACTTCCTGGGGAGTAACGCCGNNCCGCCCTTTCCCCAGAGCTCGAAATACTGCAGACCCATATACATTTTATTTTCCGAAAACAGGGCTCCCAAATCGCACCAGTCGCTGAACAGGGCGGGAAGCTTCATAATCCAGCTGCTGCCGGAATTAAGAGCTTCTAAAAAATGTTTGAGCACATGATCAAAACATTTATTGTCATCGGCCTTTTTCATCAGGGAAAAAAATACCGAAGTGGCATCTTCGTTTTTTTCTCCCAGCAGATTTTCCTGAAAAAGTTTATCAATCAGCCTGGAAAAAATATCCCGGTAACCCCATGATACGGAACCCAGATCAAAGCCGCGGTAATTTTTATTCATTTATTTTTCTTCTGCAGCCGGGAAATGCAGATTGATAATATCAGCCAGAGCGGAAGTCATATTCTGTTCATCAGTCAGGGTATCGGAAATGGCCGAGCGGCAGGCAGCAGAAGGATTTACTCCGGAGCGGATCATTCTGCCGGCATATACCAGCAGTCTGGTGGATACTCCTTCGGACAATCCGTAGCCCTTTAAATTCCGGATTTTTTCCCCAAGCGAGGCAAGTTTCCCTGCAGTCTGTTCGTCAGTACCCGATTCGCTGATAATAATTTTCTTTTCGGTCTGGGCATCAGGATGCGTAAAAACCAGGGAAATAAAACGCTGCTTGGTGCTTTCTTTCAGATCTTTCATTATATTCTGATAACCGGGATT
>DNNS01000141.1 GCA_003497555.1 Spirochaetia bacterium | reverse complement strand
GATAGTTTAACTGTATCATGACTGGAAAGCCAGGCAATGGAATCGTTAATATCAAGCAGGTTTTCAATCAGTTCGTTAATACGGTCGTTAAGCTCGTCAATGTTGGCCAGCTGGTACTGGGTTCCGAAAAAAGGCATGCGTATAACATTTAACAGCTGAATCACTTCGTTTTTACCGGCATAATCAATTACCAGACCGATAAATCCCTCTCCGCCCGGTATGGTTCTTCCGGACATACGATCCGGCATGGGATTCCAGTTGANNTGAGTTTCAGAATATTATAACGTTCGGCATCTTTTTTATAATCAGGATTGGCTGACGGATCACACATGGAAAATTCCAGTTTGCCGTAGTTTTTCTGATTGATTTTTTCTATAGTATCTTTTACCTTGGAAACAAGCTCGGTTGTATTCCCGAGATTTATATAGGAGGACACCGCGGAAAGCGAAGCAGAAAGATATAATTTTATCTGAATTTTACCTGATAAAGCCAGAAGTGCACTGATTTTATTATTCATTTTCTGGATGGAACTTGTTATTTTATATTCAAGCCCCTCGGTAGATGTTATTGAGGGTATTTTTTCTACGGCATCGCCGTGCATAATGACCATACCCATGTAGGCTTTCTGGAATTTTACCTCGTCTTTTTCAATTGCCTGTACCTGTACAGGATAAATTCCGTAATCATTGGCAATCTTCTGATTGTCCTGGACGTTTTTATCGCTTTCGCCTTCTTTAGTGCTTACATTGTAGAATTGATAATTAAAATATCTGTTGCCGGCAATTGCGTATTCCTGCAGTAAATCCTGCAGATAACGCTCTGTGGTATTATGCGGCGCCGGCAGATTTTTAGTAAAAAACACCTTGATTGTTAACGGTTCTTTCAGGGTTTTAACGACTTTTTTACTGGCCCGGGACAGGGAATAAGCCTGATGCCGGGTTAAATCAACGCGGAAAAACAGCGATATTCCGGCAATATTGATTAGTACCGCTATACCAAGATAAACTGCAAACTTGTAGTATTTGCCAAGACGTTCCTGCATATTAAAGATATTAGATTTTTCCATCTTTTTAACTCCTGTAATTAATTAGGCCTTTTTTTCCTGCATGGTCAGATAGCAGCCGTATAGACTGATAAAACAAATAGTGCAGAAATAGAGAATGTCGCGCGTGTCTATTATCCCGCGGGAAATATTCTGAAAATGATAATCTGCGCCTAAATACTGAAAAAAGCCAAGCATTACGGACGGCAGAAAAAACAGCATTTTGTCAATAAGCGTGAGAGAAAAACAGATAATCATTCCGATAATAAAAGCAATAATCTGATTGCGCGAAAGCGTTGAGGCAAACAGTCCGATAGCGCTGAAAGACCCGCCTAAAAGCAATGCGCCCAGGTAGCCGCCGATTACCGGTCCGTGATCGAGTTTTCCCATAAAAGCTGTAAAAACAGCATAGAAAACAGTAGGGGCTAACATCAGGGCGGTAAAAGCAAAAGCAGCTAGAAATTTTCCGGCAATGATATCAAGAAAAGTAACAGGCATGGTGGCGATGATTTCGTAGGACCCAAGATTAAGCTCCTCGGAAAAAAGTTTCATGGTAACTGCCGGAATGATGAAAGAAAAAATAATGGGAAGCAGCTGGAAAAAATTCCGCAGCTCGGCCTGATTGTAAAGAAAAAAAGTTGAATAAAAAAACCAGCCGGTGACAACCAGAAAGATAGAGATTACGATATAGGCAATAGGCGAGTAAAAATAGGATTTTAATTCCCGGCTGAAAATTGTCTTATAGTGTTTTAAAAGTTCCATTTTAGTTCTCCCTGGTAAGATCGCGGAAAATATTTTCAAGGCTTTTGCTTTCCTGGTGGAAATCATAAAGCACCCATCCGGAATTTTTTATGGTCTCATATACCGCCGGACGTATTTCATCGGAACTTCCGCATTGAATTCTGCAGGAAGTAAAACCTTCTTTTCCCTGGTTTTCGATAATATTTTTTACTCCGTGTACGGATGAAAGCCTGCTGCGCAGTTCGGAGAAATCGGCATTTTTTACCGAAAGATTCAGAAAATGCTCTTCGCTGCCGGATTTTTTCAATTCAGCTACCGTACTATCAGCAGCGATTTTTCCGCGGTTAATGATGATAACACGATCGCAGGTGGCTTCTACTTCGGACAGAATATGAGTGGAAAGAATTACGGTTTTTTGTCTGCCGATTTTTTTAATCAGTTCGCGTATTTCAACAATCTGATTGGGATCAAGCCCGGATGTAGGTTCGTCAAGAATCAATATCTCGGGATCTCCGATCATGGCATGTGCCAGACCCACCCGCTGTTTATATCCCTTGGATAATTCGCCGATGGATTTGTGCATCACATCATTTAAGCCGCAGGTGTCGGCAAGCTCGGCAATGCGTCTGTTCTTTTTTTCTGCCGGTATTTCCCTGATTTGTGCTGCATAATCCAGATAGTCGTAAACCAGCATATCATGATAAAGAGGGGCGGATTCGGGAAGGTAGCCTATCAGTTTTTTTATTTCCAGCTGGTTTTTGTTAATGGAATAGTCTTTAATAGTAACGCTTCCGGCGCTGGGCAGCATAAAGCACGTGAGCATACGCAGTGTAGTTGATTTGCCGGCGCCGTTTGGCCCCAGCAGACCGACTATTTCCCCTTTTTGAATTTCAAAGGAAATATTATCGACAGCGCAGAAAGTATCGTAATACTTGGTGATTTGATCGACCTTAATCATGAAACGCTCCTTTTATAGAATGATAATACTTTTTTTATTTTAATCTGCAAAAATATAGTTATTTTTTTAAAAAAAGTCAAATTTATAAAATAAAAAATCACGACCAATTCACGAAACAATTTAAATTTATTTACCGGGAAATTTGACATCAGTGAAAATTTTTAATACATTTTAACTACAGGCAGTAAAATATGAATCATCATGAGATTTTTTCTCTCCGCCGCAGTGTACGAAATTATCTTGACAAACCGATTCCCCGCGAAATGCTTGTTGCCTGCGCGGAAGCCGCCAGAATTGCTCCCTCGGCCTGTAATTCCCAACCCTGGGAATTTATCATTGCCGACAACCCGGGAATTGTTAAAAAACTGGCAGATGCTTCTTTCGGTCCCTTGATAAAATTCAATAAATTTGTTCCCGGAGCAAAAGCTATTGCTGCAGTAATAACCAAAAGGCCGAATATCATTTCTCAAATCGGCGGATTCCTAAAAAAGCGCGAATTTAATCTTCTCGACACGGGAATGGCTTGTGAAAATTTCTGTCTGCAGGCCGCAGCATTGGGACTGGGCACCTGTATGCTCGGCTGGTTTGATGAAAAAACCGTAAAAAAAATCTTATCCATTCCGCCTGACCGGCGCATCGCGCTGTTAATCAGTATCGGCTTTCCTGCAGATACCCCGTCAGAAAAAAAGAGGAAAAGCCTGGAAGAGATGTGCCGGTTTAATAAATATTAATATTACGCTTGCCGGGATAAAACCAACCGGAATATTTTTCGGGGTTTTACCATGGTTCTTTCCGTATAATATGCCAAAATCCGGATATGGAAGCATTTCTAAAATTTTGTTTGAAAATATTCACTAATTACACTATTATTACACTGCAAAAAAGCATAAGATTTATTTTCAGAATAAATTATTGTTTTTAGAGGAATCATGAAATATAATTTTAATGAAATCGAAAAAAAATGGCAGAAATTCTGGGAAGAAAACAAAACCTGTGCGGTAAAAGAAGATGAAAAATACCCGCGGGAAAAACGTTTTTACTGCCTCGATATGTTCCCTTATCCTTCCGGCAGCGGCCTTCATGTCGGACACCCCGAAGGTTACACTGCCAGCGATATTTACTGCCGTTTTATGCGCATGCGCGGCTATAATGTTCTGCACCCCATGGGGTTTGACTCTTTCGGTCTGCCTGCTGAAAATTACGCCATTAAAGCCGGCACGCATCCGCGTATTTCTACCCAGACTAATATCGATAATTTCCGCAGGCAGATAAAAAGCCTGGGATTTTCCTATGACTGGGATCGTGAAATTTCCACCTGCGATCCGGAATATTTCCGCTGGACCCAGTGGATTTTTTTAGAGCTTTTTAAAAAGAACCTTGCCTACGAAGCAAACATGCCGATTAACTGGTGCGAAAGCTGCCGGACGGGCCTGGCCAACGAAGAAGTAAAAGACGGCTGCTGCGAACGCTGCGGCTGCAGGGTCAGCAGAAAAAATTTAAGGCAATGGATGCTTAGAATCACCGCTTATGCCGAGCGGCTGCTTTCTGATCTTGAAGATCTTGACTGGCCGGAACCCATCAAACTCCTGCAGAAAAACTGGATAGGAAAATCAACCGGCGCTGAAGTATATTTCAGAGAAAACGTATCCGGAAAAACCATTACGGTTTATACTACCCGGCCCGACACCCTGTTCGGAGCAACCTACATGGTGCTTTCTCCGGAACACGCCCTGGTAAACGAAATTACCGCTGCAGAACAAAAAACAGCGGTAGAACAGTATAAAAAAGATGCTTCCATGAAAAGCGACCTGGAGCGAACCGAGCTCTCTACGGAAAAAACCGGTGTTTTTACCGGAGCTTATGTAAAAAATCCCTACAGCGGGAAAAACATACCGGTATGGATTTCAGATTATGTGCTGGCATCCTACGGTACCGGCGCCATTATGGCGGTTCCGGCGCACGATGAGCGCGATTTTGAATTCGCCAAAAAATTCGATCTGCCGGTTGTACAGGTAATTTCTTCTCCTGAAAAATTCGATTTTTCCGCAGCCTATACCGGAGAAGGCAAGGCGATTAATTCCGGTAAATATAACGGATTAAACTCGGAAGCTTTCCGCAGACAGATTACCGAAGATTTGGAAAAACAGGGACTGGGCAAAAAAGCCGTAAATTATAAACTGCGCGACTGGGT
>DNNS01000476.1 GCA_003497555.1 Spirochaetia bacterium | reverse complement strand
CACCGTGCAAATTTATTTCTATCATAAAGAAAAAGCGGGCTTTATTATTTTATATACCCAAGAAATAAATTTGCACCCCATATACACTTGACTTTTTAAAAAAACATGTTAATAATAGTGCTCTGTTTTAATGGTAACTAACATACCTCAAGGAGTCTGTTATGAATACACTGGCACAGAATGAAACATTTTATCCGCAAATGAATTTTTTGAACAGTCTGACAGATTGGTTCATGAAAAAAAAAGATGAAGAAGATGAGCCGGATGAAGAAGACCTGGGTGATGATCTGGAAGACGATCTGGATGATGATTTGCTTGATGACGAAGACTTTGATGATGATCTGGAAGACGATCTTGATGATGATCTTGACAGTGACCTCGAAGATGATCTGGATGATGATATAGAAGACGATTTTGAAGATGATCTGGAAGACGATGATGAATTAGAAGACGACGAAAACGAAGATAAAGACGAAGAAGATGAAGACGATGAAGACGACGAGGATGAAGACGAAGAAGATGATTTCATGAATCCATATTATGACGGAGAAATTGAAGACAACTGATAACTAAAAACAGTTTACTCATTTTTTTTTAATAAATAAACCGAATATATACTGCCCAGGCATGAATAATTATTAATTAACGAAGAACTGGAAATTCGGTAAATACTTGATGCCTCGTCTGCATAAACATATCGCCCTGCCCCGGTGCGCTCAATATGTTCAATAATACCGTCATAAAACCAGTTTAGTTTTTGCGAATAAGCTGACCGATTAAATTCAATATAGTAATCGGTCTTGCCGTTTTTTTCCAGATCATTAATTATCTTCCATGCAATATTATCATAATAGCGAAGAGAAAAAATCATATGCGGCGGCTTTTTTAAAACATATAACCCCCATTCCAATGAAAAAAATGTAACCGCTGTATTAAAGCATACAATTACCGCAAATAATAAATAGGTTTTTTTTGTTAAAAATTTATCAGAAAGCTGTACAATATAGATCGCAAACATAGCGTACATCACGGGAAAATCAAGCGCTACAAATCTGAGTTCATGATATTTCAGCCTGAGAAGATAAATCATCCAGGGAATAAAAAACCATCCGGACAGGAAAAACAGTTCTTTTCGGTTTTTGATTATTTCTTTCCAGTGTTTTATTTTTTTTCCTGCGAGCGTCAAAAATGTTTCCCGCAATATATGGATATAGGCCAGCAGGGGCAGCAGCAGAGAGAGTAAAATAAAAGGCGCTGCCAGAAAAAAACTTATCATGTAACGGCTGTAAAATTCCCGGTAAGCAGGAAACCCGCCGTCAATAATTCTGGAAATTTCAGCAGAACCAACTACTATGCAGTTTGAAAAAATTTTCAGTACTTCAATATGAAAAAGGCCGTGCGCAAACAGTCCGCGCAAATTGGAAAATCCCGTACTGAATTCAAAAGAAAGATAATTCCGGTAAAACATTGCCAGGGCAAGTGTTATTCCTGTCAGGATTGCAACAGCAGCCTGATTTTTTTTATCAATAAAACAGATAAAATAAAAAACCAGAAAAAAAATCAAAAAAGAGCCTATGAGATGAAATTGAAAAAACAAAGTAAAAAAGAAAGCCGCAGGCATGAGCCAGAAGGTTTTATCTGTTTTAAGATGACAGGCCAGCGGCCAGGCAGTAAGTACTGCCACTAGCGGAATAAAATGAGGATGCCACATCCCGAAAGAATAATATACAGGCCAGAAAAAAAAAGACGCCATGATAACAGTCAGCAGCGATATAACCTGACCGAAAAGCAGATAGGCAATATGCCAGCATAAAATTATTGACAAACAATGCATAACAAGAATTAAAATATGAGCACCCTCGATATTTCCGGTAATTTTCATTCCCCGGGCAATTATCATATTCTGCAGGGGGCCGGGCAAAACTCCCCCTTTACCCAGCAGAGCAGAACTCTGGTATTGTGATTTTTTTTCTGCATCATCAAGCGGAAGATTATTTTTAATTTTCAGCTGTGCCCGGCTGTAATGCAGAGCTTTTTCATAAGCGGCCGGTTCGTCACCGCGCCGGTAATTATAGGCAAATACCGAATATTTTAATCCGATAAGTCTTACCCCCCAGCCGGCAGCCAGGATTAGCGCTATAAGCGAATAAAATACAGACTTACTGAAAATCTGCTGTCTGGATTTATAAACCATGTTATCTGTCATGTCATTTATCCTGAATTTTTATTATAATTTTATGCAACTTATGAGTTTCGTCAGATTATAATACCTGTTTTAAAAAAACACAATCTATGTTAAATTTGTTGCCAAGATTATAAAAAGCGAGCGTGGCGGAATCGGCAGACGCGATGGACTCAAAATCCATTGACAGCAATGTCATGAGGGTTCGACCCCCTCCGCTCGCAATTTGATTATCACAAATGAAACGGCAAATCAGGATTTTCTTCTTTTTATTAATACTTAATATTTTCAGCCGCGATTTCAATTACGATGATTATATATATTTTCTGGAACAAAATAAATTGGAAATTATCGATAAAATTTTTTCTGAAAACGGCTGGAGACAGACTTCGCCGGAAACCCGTTTTGTTATTGCCCGGCATTATCTGCTTTACAGCAGTAATATCAACTATGCCCAGGCATTTTTACATGAAGCTGCCGAAGTTTTCCCGGCTGCTTCCTTGAATTTACTCGGTTATCTTGATGAAAAAAACGGCGATACCAACAAAGCGCTGTTTAATTACCGAAGCGCCTTTCGTAATAATACCAACGAACTTTATCCGGCCCTGAACATACTGCTGTTTTTTCTGAAAAATGAAAATTATCCGGCGGCGCGCAGTTACGTCAGCAAACTTGCCGGACAATTTCCCGGTAATCACTATCTTCATATGCTGCACACCCTGATTGCGCTAAAAACCGGCCATATTGCCGAGGCGGAAAATTATCTTAATCTCTCGGTGCTTTATGAAAAAAATGCCAGGGAAACCGCACAGTATTATCTGTATTATGCCATGCTGCTCGAACTGAAAAATGAGCCTGATAAAGCACTGCGTTATTTATATTTAGGACAGACCATTGAGCCGGATAATCTTGTTATTTCCTACCGGATAAAAAAAATTCTTAATCTCCTGGAACAGGCAAAACCTCCTTATGAGCTGAATACAGAAGAAAAAAAAATTTTTGAAATTACAGACGCGGAAAGCAGCCGCCCTCTTACGGAAAAACAAACAAAAGCTAAAATTACACGTATGGAAAAATTATTAACCGATAAAAAATTCGCCTTGGCCTGGCAGGAGGCGGATGCATTTCTTGAAACATCCATGCTCGACCGAGAGTCAGCCTTTTACATCAAGGCTTTTTCTTCCTTTGCCCTCAAACAGTACAGTGACTGTGATAAATTTTTACACGCTGCAGACAAATCCCGTGACCCGCAGCTTACGGAAAAAATTCTCCGCCTGCGCGCCATGCTGCAGGCAGCCGAAACGCGTATTCAGGCCGAAGAAGATCTCCGTCTTAAAAACCAGTATTATCTTTCCATTGACGGTCATCTGCGCTATCTGCTTGAAAAAATCCCATGGTCAGCCCGATTTCCCGTACCCGGACAAATCAGGAATAAATTTCTGATAACAGACATTGAAGATCTTCCGCAGCGGCAAAAAGACAGTATGTTAAAATCAGGAATTTCCCGATTTCCCAAAAAAATGATACATTTTAAAGACGGCGTTATTTATTCATACGAAGAATATATTTACAGCGGCAGTTTACTGATGGAAACATCGGTATATTCTGCTGATAATGATTTTTTACGCCGCCTGTCATATCAATACCAGGCTGCACTTCTGACTAATGAGATTGAATATGACAAAAAGAATACTATTCTGTCAAGAACAGTATATCAGCATGACAATCTGGAACGGCTCACCCGCAGGGAAAAATATAACAGAGACGGCCAGCTGGCAGAGTACGAAACATATACCGGCAATATAACGGATGTTTTTCTTTCCGATGGGCAGCATGTTTTCAGAAAAATAACCGGACAAAGTCCGCAGGAAACAACGGTTGAAACCTGGTTCGGCACCAACAGGCTGTTAAACAGGGTAACCCAACACTATACAGACGATCGCCGCAAAATAAGATCCGAAACTACAGGACCTGACGGCGCCATGATCGGGTATTCCAGATTGATCTATGACCAGGAGGCTCTCANNATTTTTCATCTGATAATGAGCCGGTGGAAAGATTCGTATGGAAATATTAATTTTTCACCGTCTGCCGCATACAACATGACCAGATTAATAATATTTTATTTTTTTTTCCACTGTTTATCGTCAGGAATTTTTGCCCGGGACGGCCTGGAGATGCGTGAAGTCAGCCAGGGTGAAGTTTTCCGTATAAAAATTTTTTCAGAAAACCCGCATGAACTTTTTTCCGTATCAGCCATGGATACCAACATGCTTGAACTTACACAGGCTCCCTTTCAAACCAATGGTTTTGTTGTTTTCGAATTCCGCGCCATAGGAGCCGGAAAATCCGCCCTTTCGTTATGCCGCATGGAAGGCGCAACTGCAGAAAACGCCTATATTTCCTATGAAATTTCCGTTAAAGAAGAAAAAAAAAAACCGGCTCCCAAAAAAGCTGCTGAAAAAAAAACAGCTGCCCCTAATGAAGAAGATAAAATTTTTAATCTGATTAAAAATCTTTTTCAGAGCCGTCTTTACCCTGCAGCCCTGCAGGAAATTTCTTCTTACAACTCTGCATTCCCGGCCGGAAAATATTATTCCCAAACGGTTTTTATCGAAGCTGATATTTATTTAGCCCTGCACGAAGAAAAAAAAGCCTGCGCAATACTGCAGAAACTGGCAGCGGATAAAAATGCCGGCAGCAGTTTTCGGGCACAGGCGCTTTACCGGTGCGCTCTTGTTCATTTGCAGAACAACCGGCTGACTGAAGGCGCCAGGTCCCTGGGAACTGCAGTTGCGCTCTATCCCGAAGAACCTGCGGCAAATGACACCCGCCTTCTTTATATTGATACGCTCTGCCGGCTTAAACAGCACCGCGAGGCGATGAACCAGCTTGAAGAACTAAAAAAAAAAACCGGGCCTGCTTATGAACGTCCGGATGAAATACTATTTCTTACCGCCCGTATTTTTGAAGAAGCCGATGAATTCCGTGATTATAAAAAGGCTCTTGATTTATACGTCCGGTATACCGAAACCTATCCCTTTTCCAGCCGATACCAAGAGGCCCTGGAACGCAAAAATTTCATTGATAAACACTTTTTTAATATAAGATAATAGCGAGAAAATAATATGAAAAAAATAGTAATTACCGGCGGTGCAGGATTTATCGGCGGACATATTGCCGAAGAGGCATCAAAACGCGGCCATGAAGTTTTACTTTTTGACAATCTTTCCACAGGGAGCATGAAAAATGTTTCCAGACTGAAAAAATGCTGTTCCTTTTTCAAAGGCGATATAATGAATACAGGCGCCCTGCGCAAGGCGTTCAGGGGCGCAGATACTGTTTTTCATCTGGCAGCCCGTATCAGTGTTGCCGAATCAATGAACAGGGAAAATGAGTATGTTTTAACCAATTCCGTTGGAACCCTGAATGTACTTGCCGCCTGCCGCGCTTGCGGCGTAAAAAACACGGTGCTTTCATCCTCGGCCGCAATTTACGGAGATAATCCTGTAATTCCCAAAACTGAAAAAATGCTGCCGGAACCCAAAAGCCCGTATGCCGTAACCAAACTGGACGGCGAATATTATTTTTCCATGTACAAACGCGAATACGGAATTAACGCCGTAGTGCTGCGCTATTTCAATGTTTACGGGCCCGGACAAAATCCGAAATCCCAGTATGCTGCGGCCATACCCATTTTTATAGAAAATGCCGTAAAAGGCCGCGATATTATTATTTATGGCGACGGCGAACAAACGCGCGACTTTGTTTATGTTAAAGATATAGTGCAGGCTAATTTTCTGGCAGCAGAGAAAGGNNAAATTCCAGCCGCATCACCATCAATGAAATTGCGCGTAATATTATCGAGCTTACCGGTTCTTCCTCGCGCATTGTTCATGAAAAAGAGAGGCCGGGAGATATTAAACACTCCATGGGAGACAACAGTAAAATCAGAAACGAACTTGGTTTTTCCGTTTCTTATAATCTGCACGAAGGCCTGAAGCACACAGTTGCCTACTTTCTTGAATTAAAAAATAACAAGCTTTAAAATTCCGTCAGATATTTTTTAAAACCTGAAGAAAATTTCAGTACAGCCGGCAGATCCGGTGCATTCAGGTCCCTGATATAATTTTCACTATGGTACCCTTCTTTAAGAGACAGCACAGGGCAGGAAAGCGCATTTACCTGGCATATATAAAAACAACGCATGCCCAAAACACAATTCAGGCGGAATTTTATTTTTCCTGAAAAATAAATAACAATTTTTCTCGGAAATACCGGAATTACATTTTCTGTCATTTTATGCTCTCACTGCTTGGAAATAATACTGATAAATCCATTTTTAAAACCGGAGTATTCTTTTTCCCATAAAAATTTTTCTGCACTGCAGCTGAATTTTGCCATTCTCCCGCTGCCGGTAAAAATCACTTCATCTTGCCCTCTTCCGGCATTTTGCACAGCAAAGGGCAGAACAATTTCCCTGAATTTTTGTAATGGAATATTAAAAATATACATTTTATCTGCAGTGCAGATAAAAATTTCATCCAGCGAACAGAAATGAAGAAGTACTTCTTGATCTGAGGTAAATTCCGCCCGGGCGGCGGGTTTCCCTCCGGTATTATAAAAAGCAGAAAGCTTCCGGCCGGATATGGTATAAAAAAACTGTTCGCCGCTGCCGGCTGCAGTTTTGGGAGTTATTGACAGATTGGTAATCTGTTTACCGGAAAACCGATCAATCAGCAGAATTTTTTCATCATTACAAACTGCAATATTTTTCCCGGCCGGGAAAATTTTACGGGCCTGGAATTCGCCGAGATCGGCAATATTTTCAATTTGAAAATTCTTCTTTATAAGATTAATTTTTTTTTGATTATCAAGAAAATATACTCCCTCGGCGGCAGCATGATAATCAAGCGCATAGGTTTTTACTTTAAAAGCTTCACGCCCTGTAATAATATCAATAAATTTAAGCGTACCGTTTTCCAGCGCATAAAATAAATGTCCATTATAACCCATTTTACCGGAAAGCGGAGCATTTTCCCGGATACTCCATAGTTTTTCACCGGTTATTTCATTAATACTGTTGATGCCATACCCGGTATCGGAAAAAATAAATATATCGCCGGCAAAGACAGTCCCGGTAATCTGCTCTTCAACCGGAAATCTGATGTCAAGAATCAGTTCCGGTAAAAGATGAACCTTCAGTTTGGAAGCTAAAAAAATCATTTCCCGATCTGAGCTTTCATTGATACAGCGGTCAAGACCGGCTATCACCTTAGCCCGGTTTTCAGCTTCGGCGAGGTAACTGCTCTGCGCAGCCCGGATCCGGCAAAACCACCATAGATAATCAAGCCGGTTTCTGTCAAGTGCCAGGCATTTTTCGATATTATCGGATGCCCATGCGTATTCTTTCTGATGATAAAAAATTTTTGCATAATAAAAAATTATTTCCGGATGATTGCGCAGTTTTTCGGCAATGGAAAAATATTCCAGCGCCTGATTCCAGACGCCTTTTTTGGCTGCAATCACGCCTAGATTAAAAAAAGGTACAAAACCGCCCTGGTCAATTTCAATGGCCTTTTTAAACTGTTCCTCGCTTTTAAAATATTCCTTTTTTTCAAAATAGATGTTTCCCAGCAGGACCAGAAAATAATAATTGTTATTGCGGCTTACCAGATCGGTTAAAATGGTTTCGGCCCGGCCCGTAGCGCCGCTCTGCATCAGGGCTTCAAGCCTGCTGCGCTCAACTGCATCCCGGTGCGCCTGGGAATAAAAGCCGCGGCGGGAGAGAAATTCATCAGCTTTCTGAACAACATCATCATAACGCTTCATTTTAAGCATGGCCTGCAGATAACTGTTAAATGATGCAGGAACACTATTTGCCGTATAATCTTTCCAGTAATATTCAGCGCTTTTTCCAAAATCAGCCTGATGGAAATAACAGGCAGCCAGCGAATTTAATATACCGGGAAAATCCGGATCTATTACATGCGCTTTGAGATAATAATCAGCTGCCAGGGCATAATTGGATTTATGCCAGGCGGTCTCGCCTTCAAAAAGATACTGCTGGAACATGGCATGATTTTTTAAAATACCGATTTTTATTTCCAGCTCACGCAGCGATAAATCTTCACCGAATTCCCTGATTCCCCCGGAAACAAGAGCAAGGGCCTGTTCGTAACTACCGCGGTTTATTTTTAAAGTTATAAGCTGCCGGTACATGGCAAAACATTTCTGCAGGGTTTCAGATTTTTTTTCCTTGGCCAGCGACTTGCGGTACCAGGCAAGAGCTTCTTCATATTTATTCTGCAGTTCGCAGGAATATCCCATTTTAAAAAGCAGATCGGATCCTGCATTTTTCAGTTTTATTTCTATTTTTTTAAGCATTGCCCTGGCTTCATCGAAGCGGCCCAGAGCAGTATAAATTTCAAAAATACTGTTTCCGGCTTCGGCAAAGGACGCTTCATTTTCTGCTGCCAGAAGCGCCTGTTCCAGAGCTGTTTGTAAGGCATTGGTTTTTTCCTGACCGTCAGGCATTTCCCGGGCGGCCATGTGGCTGGCATTGGCGTACATCAATCTGATAACCGGGTCAGGATTGGTATAATTCAGAGCATTTTTAAAATGTCCGCAGGCTGCGCTGAAATTGCTGCTTCGGAACTCTTCTGTTCCCCGGTCAAATTCAATATACGAGGCAATCTGCCCAAGCAGGTTTTTTACCTCTGCATCTTCAGGTACAGCCTGCAGATAACTGCTCAGGTATTCCCGGGCAGATACGAATTTATTCTGCCTGACGGCAATCATGCCTGCCAGATATTGCAGATCAGATGTTTGCCTTATTTTCAGTCCGTCAGCAGCCGCCAAAGACGCACTTTCATAATTGAAAAGATGGTAATATGCCAGCGCC
>DNNS01000123.1 GCA_003497555.1 Spirochaetia bacterium | reverse complement strand
TTAACGGCCTGCAAACTTTGCTGTCTCTGATGGAAAACAACAGTTTACAGAAAATTCCGGCTTTAAAGATCAATGATTATCCAGATGTATTAAACAGAGCAATTTTGTCTACCTTTGTTTTTTCTAATGATTTTATGCTCGAATATTTTCGGCGGGCCGCCCGGTGTAAATATAATGAAATAGTAATTTTTCCTAAAGCCAATATTGAATTAATAAAGAATCCCGGTATTTGGCTCACTAACCGCAGTCAGAATTCCATAAAAGAGCTGGCGGCGGCCGCGAAAAAATTTAATATGGAGCTTATTCCCGAAGTTAATTGTCTTGCCGGCTTTAATTTCAGCCCGGTTGAAGAAGGCGCGTCAATAGAAAAAAATATTGAGCACCTGCTTGAACCGCCGGCCGGTACTGTCCCGAATTGGCTTAAAGAAGGAAGAAAAAATAAAAGAATAAAAAGAACTTTTAAAATGGAAAATGAGCAGGTTTACAAGCTGATTTTTTCCGTTCTTGATGAAGTTATCGAGTTGTTTGATAATCCGGGCAGAATACATCTTGGCCTTGATGAAGCATGGGATTTGGGTTCAAGCGGATATTCCAAATCTAATGATGTACTCTATGCGGATCATATCAGTCGTCTGGCAGATTACTGCCGCAAAAAAAAGGTTATAATGTGTATGTGGGGAGACCATCTTTTTGCTCCCGTTCAATTTCTCGACGAGAAGGGAAATCTACTGGAGTATAATTTGCATGGCGGGTCTCCCTGGAATACAGCCGGCGCGATTGATCTTATACCTAAGGATATTCAAATTTGGAGCTGGCATTACCGCGGCTATGAAAAATTTCCCATGCTGAAAATACTAAAAGACAAGGGGTTTTCAGTATATGGAGTATCATGGATTAATTCTACCAACATAGTAAATATAGCCAAAGAAGTTAAAAATTACCAGCTGGATGGTTATGTGAGTACTCTATGGTCTCTTCATGTTCCCCGGGAAATTAATAATCCCAAATCATGGAAAAAACAGGAATATGAGGTTATTCCTTATGGAGCAGAGGCTGCCTGGAATACCGATAATGCATCAGAAAATATATGCCGTTATGATGGATGGAAAATAATGAAAGATTTTCTATGGCAATATGTGCCTGAAGATAAAAGAGAGATAAAATAAAAAATAGTTGTGAATCTATTGTATATGAAGAAAATGAACCTGCTGAATAGGAATTCAAGAATATTATTAAAAATTTCAGCAACATTGAAAAAACACAAAGTTATGTTAAAATGAAATCAAAAATAAGGAGTTGCCAATGAAATTCTGTATTCAGCGTTTATGTATGATTTGTATTGTACTTTGTGCTTCGTTTCTTTGCGGAGATGAAAAATCATTTGATGGTAAAGAAAAAATTATTATCCCGCATTCTGAAGCTTTAAATTTAATTGACGAATTAACTATTGAAGTCTGGGTACAGATTGAAGATTTCCCGGGTACAAAAACATCTTTCAGGACTATTGTTTCCAAAGGCCCTCATGCAGCACAAGCTTATAGTTTATTTATAAACGATAAAGATGATTGTCTTATTGCGATTTTTAATAAAGTCATGCGCTGTAATTCCGCTAAATTTGATAAAAAAGAGATGATAGCCGGCTGGAATCACATAGCCTGTACATATGATAAAAAACAAATAATAATTTATTTAAACGGTAAAACAGCCGGTACATTAAAATGCTCTTCTGAAAATATAATCAATAATACAAACCCGCTCTCTATTGGGTTTGATAATGACATTAACAAGGACCGCTATTTTAAAGGTAAAATGAAAAAACTCCGCATCTGGAAAAAAGCGCTAACGGCATCTGAAATAAATGAATATAAAGATAAAGAAAAACTTTTAAAAAAAGATGCAGATAATATTATTTTAGAAAAATTTTAATTTTACAAATATACGCCCTTAAGGGCATTTATTTTTTTTCCATTATTAATAATGCATTAATCAGATCTACGTGACCGGAATTTCTTATTGAAAACTCTTCGCCGCCTAAATGTAAAAGATATTTGCCGTCTTGAATTAAAAAAGGGAAAGTCCCAATAGTGCCTATTGTAAGCGCGTTTTCCCTGAGTACTTCAGACAGATTTGGGGCGTAAACGCAAGAATACTGACTTAATACTGAATTGATATCAATCCCGATATTGTTTTTTTTAATTAATGGAATACCTGTATAACATTTTAAAAAGGCAACAGGCCCATCCCAGATGCCGCCGATAGCGGAACCGTCCTGTATTCTGATATAAACGGTGTTTTTTTTCTTGTGCATATAATTTTGCGGAATTATATACAGTCTGTGTTGATGCCATGACTGATTATTCACAATCAATGTATTTCCTATGAGTGAATTATTTATATATATCCAGTCATAATCATAAACACCGCCAATCTGCAAAGAGTACATAACCATTCCGTTGTCTATTTCCGGGAGATCGATGGTTGTTTTATAATATACCCGTTTGAATTGCATATTCATCTTTTCCCTGTAATGCTGTAAAAAACCCGGAACGACAATTTCACTCCAATCCTTTATTGAGGTGATTTCTTCTGTGAAATTAACAGACTTATCAGGTTTAAATCCGGATAGTCTGGAATACATTAACCCTTCTTTTTCAGATTTATTATTTTGTGTGCCTCCGACAATACCGAGCTCCCATTTTTCGTCCAGATTTAACCTGAAATCATTAATAGTAATATCCGGTACTTTTTTTATAAATATTTTATTATCATAAAATCCCTTGAGTATGCCGTCTTTCCCGAAATGCGCATATTTATCAAAACATAACTCACCGGTAAATAAAACAGGTTTTTTACTTGCAACAAGATATCTGATTACATCAGGATCCCCATAATTATTTTCAAAAATAATTGCCTTACACTCTTGCAATAGATACGGTTTATTAATTATTACGTCCTGATCAATTATTTTGTACGTTATATTCATAGAATCCAGCATGTCTGCAACAGCAAGCCATTTGAGATCACCTCTGCAAACCAGTCTTTTAGCAGGAAGGATAATAATTTGCGCTTTGTATTTTTGAGAGGGCGTATTCAGTTTTTTCTGATTGATTATCAAATATCTTTTATCAAACCATGGATAACCGTTTTCATCCAATTCTATCAAATCTTCGCCTTTACGGTACCGGGTTCCCCATGCCCAGGGAAGATTACCGCCGTTTCTATCGTGCATCACATTCCATCTTTTTTCATTTTGTCCGAATTCCTCTCCCATGTAACCTGGTATATCAAGACTCGTAAGCCTTTGATAAGTACCGAGGTTATAATGAGAAGTGATCAAATCTATATTTGAAGTTACATTCTGCATTAAATAAAACCCGTCCAAATGTACCGGATCATAGCTCGCGCTTCCGCTTTGACAAGGTACGGCTTGTGAAATTAACATATGGGGTTTGATACTTTTAATTTTTACGGCTAATCTGTCACAAAGAGAATTGTGTTCATATTCAAACCATTGAATATAATCATATAGACGCGCATTATAGGCCATGGGAACATTGATTAGCCCCGGAGGTAAAATGCTGCTATTCTCCCAATTTTCGTTCTTTTGCAGCCCGTTTTCATTATTATATAGTACACCTTGTGACCAGACATTATGTAAAGCTGCAGGCGATGTGTATTTATTTTTTAAATATACATTCCATTTTTTCATCAATGTTTTATTACCGATGATGGTGTGGTCGGGCAATGTATGATTATTCTTTCGGGATGAATTGCCATGCAGATATGGCTCGTTTTGCGGTACTTCAAAAATTGCAATTGACGGATTTGGCTTAATTGCTGACAGTAATTTTACAATCTGGGTTTCAATCCAATCCCCGCACTCAATTGCGTCATAAAATGACTGGTTTTCCCCGGTATTTCTGTATTCAGCCATAATAGTATCCGGCAAATAATGTATTTCGCTTATTACATTAAGGCCGTATCGCGCTGCCCAACGCGCTGCTGTATTATATTTTTCCAAATAATCAGATGAATAAAAACCAACGCTGTCGTCCCATGCCTTGTCCCTGATCGGCATTCGTATCAGCCTATAGCCGAGTGTTTTCATATACATATAATCTTCTTCTGCAAACATTCTGTCAGTTGCTATTTCAAAATCATTAATTCCCATCAGGCTCATGTGTTCCTGCTCAGCGGTGAATATATCTAATCCGCTTCTATACGTGCCATATTTTGAAGTAGACCATTTTTCCCATATTTGATTTTCTATAATATCCGTATTTTTTTTAAAAGTCAGAATTTCTGCAAGATTTTCAGTATTTAATATATCGAAATCTTTTTTTAGTTGATTAAATATTTGTAATTCTTTTTGTGAAATTACATCGTTATCCTTTAAGAGCGCAATACGTTTTTCAAGAAGATCCAGCTCTTCTCTGATCCCGATTAATCTGTATATGCATTCTGTTGAATAAAGGTATCCATTAAACAATCCTGTTAATTCCTTTATCCTGTTTTCCAGCTGTTCGTTTATTTTGATGGATTTTAATTCAATATTAAATTTATCTTTTGTATCTGTTTCAATGTCAAACTCATCCGTGGTTTTATCAAAAATAGATTTAATTTTTTTTGCATAGCTTTCTGCCTTAGCAGCTCCTATTGTATGAATAGCAAATATTTCCTGATCGAGCAGCATGTAATCATACCAGTTTAAAAATCGCTTATAACGTAGTCGCATGGCAGCTTCATAAGATACATCCAGATAGGGAAGTTCGACATACATAGTATCAGAATCCATATTTTTAATAATTACCTGATTCACTCCCGGTATTTTTTCTTTACCGCTATTTTTTCGTTCGTTATTAATTACATCTATATCGAGCTTAAACATTTTCCAATTGGCATCGATCGTAACCTCTTCTGAATAAGTAAGGGATCCAGGCTTGCTATACTTTATTTCTTCTTCATCATTACTGGCTATGAAATAAAATTTTACTTTTGCTGCTTTTTCAGATTTTACTTTAATAAAAAGCGCTTTAAACGGAAAAGGATTATAACGAAGCCTTCTGGGTGAAGTCGGGATATCAAGGATTATTTTTTCATTTTGTATATTTGAAAATTTATAATAGGTTGCTTCATTTCCCAGTTTTCCATAGATATCCCCGGAACAGTCTTCACGCCATGGTTCCAGATTGCCGTGGATTCCAAGAGGGTGCTGGACAAAAAGTTCGTGCTGGGAGAATAAAACACCATTTTCGGAAGACATTTTTTCAACTTTATAAAAATAACCATTTGCGTCGTTTGCGGATATACAAAATGAAAAAAATAATAAAAATACAGCTGCCGTTTTACAAGTCATTTGCATAATTATCTCCTCAGAATATCTATTTTATACAATATCCCGGTGAATTGACGTTAACTTGCGCATAAACAAAAACGATCGATATCAAAAAATACCAGATTACATGTCGCATCATTTATCTTAACCTTTACTGTTTGTCAATACAATAGATAGACGTACGTAATGTTTCATTAATTTTCATCATTTATTGTTTACAGTTTACTAAATTTTCGTTTTTTTATCTATAGTTAATTTTATACTATAATTGATATATTTTTAACCAGTTTTATAAATCTGACAAAAAGACAGGGATTTTTAAATTCTATCTTTTTACTTTATCATAAAGCAAGTGTATAATTATTAATAAATAATCAATGGAAAAAACACTAGTTGAGCATATATTACCTGAGTTTATCAATCTTATTGAAACGTATGCCAAAATTACCGGTTACACTGTATCTGTTTTGCTAGAGGATCAGTACCGCAAACCGAATTATCATCTGGAGTCTAGATTGTATCGGCTCCTTGGACATAAGAATGATTTTTGTCTGCAAGTAAAATCAGGTAAACATAAAAAGGGTTGCAGCAGATACGATATTGATATCAGGTGTAAAAAATCACGATTGTTAATGTTCCCCTATATTGATGAATGTCCAAATGGGGTTACAGAGGTTATAGTCCCGATAATAATGAATGGCATTTATACCGGATCCATTTTCATTGGCCAATTTTTGAAAACCCCTATTGNNTAAAGGCATATAAACAGTTTCGGTATGTTGAAACGGAAGAACTTCTGCAGTCTGCGAAATTATTATTTTATTCAATTTTATATTTAGGTTCACATGCCGAGATATATTATGACAAACAAAAACAGAATATAAGAAACAAACCGATAATATATCAAGTATTA
>DNNS01000496.1 GCA_003497555.1 Spirochaetia bacterium | reverse complement strand
AAAATCATTGCTTTTAGGGATAATATCAAGAACCCGGTGCAGTTTATTCTTGGCATAGCAGTGAATTTTAATTGCAGTAATTCCCATGCTCTTTTATTAATGATATATAATAATCATAAGCTTCCGGATTGATATCATCACCAATAGAAGCCTGTCCCAGAATAAGGCCTCCATCCCGGCCCAGTTCAATCAGCGGCCGCACATGCGCCTCGATTTCTTTTTTATTACCGCGCGGCAAAATAAATTTGTTGCATACTCCGCCGAAAAAAACCATACGCTTGCCGAATTGTTTGCGTAATCCCGTTAATTCCATACCGCAGCTTGGTTCCAGGGGATTAAAGCCTGTAAATCCCGCTTCCAGGAGCATTTCCATAACAGGCAGAATGTTACCATCGCTGTGAAAAAAAACATGCCGGCATCCGGCTTTTTTTACTTCATTAATCAATCGTTTATAGCGCGGAAGAAAATAATTTTCAAACATTGCCGGACTGAAATTGACGGTTTTACTGTTGGCCATGTCATCATAAATAAAAAGCCCGGTGTCCCATAAATCTCCTCTGTGCAGGGTTTCCAGCGCCATCTGGATGCGGTGCTCAAGCATTACATCAAACAAGTCATTGCAGAAATTTTCATCAAGCGCCATATCCACAAGGAGATTTTCTTCTCCGCGTACAAACTGGCTGCGGCAGTATAAACCACCGATTTTTGCAAAAACGCATCTGCCGGCTTTTTTTTCCCTGTTTACCTTTTCAGCAAATCCGTCAAATCGGAGATCCAGAGCTGCCGGTTCCGGCTTAAAATGCGTCAGTTCAGACGGGTTTTTCAGAATATGGTCAACCGTTTCTGAAAAATATATGTTATTTTTTCCGGTTCGGACGATCCTGCCCCATCCATCATTGGATATTTCGTATTCTCCTTCTGTTTTTATAATTTTTTTTTGACTGGGGAAAAGAGATTCGTCAGCAACACAAATAGAAATACATATTCCATAATAATCTTCCGGGCAGACTGTTTTATCAAAATTCATATATTCACGCCAGTTATCAGAAAATTTTCCCCAGTAATTGTCCCAAATCGGGAGCTGCCGGGGAGTTTTAAAATCAATAGCTGTCATTACCAGATTTTTATTTGTCATAATTTTTCTCTCAATAATAGCCGTTCGAAGCCTGCGCCGTCTGCTTCACTGCCAAGCCATATGCCGGCAAAATCACTGCTTGTAGGAATAAGTACGCCTGCGGTTTGACTGCCTACTCAAATCTTTTCGGTATTAATAATAACATACTTCCGCTTTTCCAGAAATATTATAAATTTTTTTTAAAACATTTTATTTTGTATTTCCCGGCCGATAATGAAATACTCTTGTCTCCTGTACAATTTATAGAATTATTTTTCTTTAGTGTTTTATTTTTTTTACAAACAGAAATGATGTTTATAGATGCCGAGCGCATGGCAGCAGGAAATTTTAAACAGGCGGTACTGCCGGGCGGTATGATTAGTTCCAGAAAAAACCTGGACTTCTTATTAATCCATTTAACCTGGATTTTCCCATGAGGGCCGGGAATAGCGCCTTCTGCCCATTCGAGACCCGTGATTTTTGGTTCAATCAGTATTTCCCCTAAACCGGGCGCAAGCGGTTTTATACCCAGAATTTCCGAGGCCATATAATAATTGCCCGCGGTTGCCCAGGCATGGCAGCGGCTGCGGGTCGGATCCATGCCGTATAGTTTTTCCCAGAAACTTGTGGCTCCGGCCTTGATCATTGATCCCCAGTAATGCCTGATCAGGTTCAGAGCCGTGTCATACTTTCGGCAAAGCGACATAACTTGCAGGCCATAATATAAAAAGTAAGGCTGCGCCTTTATTACTTTGTTATTATCATCAAGAATATATGACAAAATTCTTTTTCTTTTTTTCTTTTCTGCGATACCATATAAAATAGCCAGAAAATTGGTCTGCTGGCTGATTATTGATTCTCTTTTAACTTCTGTCTTGCGAAAATTTTTGTAAACTCTTTTCTGTTCATCCCAGAAATAATCATTAATTGCTTTTTTTATTTTCATGGCAATTTCTGCATATTCGATCTTCTCGTTTTCTCTGCCCAGGACAGAAGCGATTTCCGAAGCATCAATCAGAGCTTTATAAAAAAAACAGTTTAAAGCTGCAATTTGCCCTGACTCCTTCCATCCGGCCCGTTTATAGTAAATAATTTTACCGTCATCATCCATATCAGCCCAGTCGATAAATGTCCTGAATGGTACATCGGTCAGCAGGTTTTCTTCACTCAGATATTTTTTAAAGCCTTTTACCATTATTTTTATTTTCGGAAAAAGCTCGCCAAGCAATGCTTTATCTCCCGTAAAGATAAAATAATTTTGCAGCGCACTGATCCACAAAAGACAAAAATCGCTCAAAATATCCTCATGCCCGGAAGGATAGCGCGAATTAATCATGCCGTCTGGTCTCTGCGACAGGATAAGCTGGCGCAGGCAGCGCCGGGCCAGANNTCCAGAAGCGCATCCCCGAAAAGATAGTAATTTACCGCCATTTGCACAGAAGCGTCTCCCGAGTATTGCCCCTGCTCCCGCCAGGGGCAGTCGATATACGCATCCAGCATACATAACTGGAGAGTGTATTTTCCGATACTCCAGATCCTGTTCAACAGTTCATCGGAGCATCTGAAAGAGCCGTTTTTCCTTACCGGATATTTCAGAGTCAGGCAGCTGACTGAAAAAAGTTTTAACGGTTTTTTCTGATTCCGCACGGTAATCTGAAGATAGCGAAAACCCTTTCTGTTAAATGAACTTTCCCATGTCTGTATGCCGTCTTTTAAAATATACCGATCCGCATATTTTATACGCCTCTTTTCCGAGTAGGTATTAAGTATGTTATTTTCCAGAAGAATTTCACTGTACCCGATATCGAGAATTGTCCCCTTGCCGCCTTCGAGAATAATGCGGGGATAGCCGACAATCTCTTTTCCGAAATCAATAATTATGTATAAATCCCTGTTTTTTACCGGTTTGACAAGAGCATATAGATCATTATTTTTTAATACGGCTCCGGCATTGCAGATATGATCTCCGCTGTTTTTCTGATGCGGTTCCTGCATTATGTTTTCGGCTATTTTTTTATAACTGATATTTTTGGCAGTTATCTCTCCGGTTTCAATAATGTTTTCAGGGAATACTTGCTGTTCTTCCAGATAAGGAATATCTCTTTCGCGCATGAGCGGCCAGTATTTTACAGGAGGCCTGCCAAGACTGGAGGCGTTTTCCCAACGGCCGGTTGTGTTTGCGGCATTATAAATTTCCTGAAAACCAAGCTGCTCGGTAATGACAGGCGCGTTTTTTTCCCAGGCCCTGCTTTGCCTAACCTGCCAGGTAGAGTCGGTTTTAACAACAACTTCATTGTTTTTTTTATCTTGAACTACGGCCTGCAGAATGAATCCGCCCCGGTTGGGCACGCCAAGATGGTTTTTTTCTCCGTAATAATGTACAAGGGCGTATATATAATTTTTGCCTGTTTTTAGAAATTTTGTGATATCCCAGATGTCATAATCCTGCCAGAACCTGGGATCACAGGGAGCAGGGCCGCGGCCCACATAAAACTCGTTAACATGCAGTTTATATCTGCTGTCTGCGGAAACCCAGATCCGGCCTGATTTTATCCGATCCGGGATAATGAATGATTTTTTAAAATAGCAATAACTGTTTTTTTGCTGCCCGTGTCCTTTTTCCCATATCCATTCTGCTTCCCATTTGTGATTTGGCATTATCTATCTTCCTGTAATCTGAATTTTTTAAATTATTTGTCTGGTATCAAATTGATTAACATCCCCGGGGACAGTATACTCCGGCAGGGGATGAGGATATTTTTCCGGTCCGTAAACAGTAATCTGCTCCCTGTTCTGTTTTTTCTCCAGCTTCTGCAGTATCTTTTCCGCAGACCAGCGCTTTTTAATATCCTGCAGCATGTCCAGAGCCAGCGGCTTATACTGCGGATCCTTTGATAGATCATTTTTTTCTTCCGGATAATGTTTAAGATTAAACAGCATATATGATGAATCTGTATTGCCAAACTCGTGATAATAGATTATTTTCCATTCTCTTTTTCTTAACATACAGGAATTTATAAAAAATTTTGTCGCTTTCATGGAAAAATCCTAATAGATTTTCAGTTCCTCTGTTTCAGGCAATTAATATTTTCATAATCAAAATCACTTCTAAACATTGGCAACAGTTCCGGAGCCTGTCCCATACATGTCTGGCGCTGTATTAGCCTGTGCATCATGCGTGTTTTAATATCAGTGTATTCAGAATCGTCAAACAGATTATTCATCTCAAAAGGATCCTTTTTTATATCATAGAGCTCACCCCTGTCGTCACAATACACGCAGAGTTTCCAGTTTTTATTCCTAATCATGGCTCCAGGACCCCACTGAGATGGATCATGTGGCGCTTTAAGTACGTAATTATTAAATGGCTTTTGCGGAGTCTGAAAATAAAGCCCACCTTCTGCAAACACATCAACACGCGCTTTATAATTTTTTGAAACAAGGCTTTGAGCGCGACTACCTTTGACCTGTGGTAAACCTATGATGTCAAAAATCGTTGCCATTACATCCATTGCTTCTGTAAAAACCCTGAAATCTCCGGGTTTAAGACTCCCTGTGGGATCAAAAATTAAAAGCGGAATTTTAATAAGGCATTCATAAAAAGCAAGTTGTTTGTGAGTAACCCCGTAGTCACCGAGAAATTCACCATGATCACTCCAGAAAATTACAATGGTATTGTTAAGGATTTTTTTTTCTTCAAGCTTGTCAATGACTTTGCAAAGCATGTCATCCACATAACGTATCTGCCCGCAGTA
>DNNS01000685.1 GCA_003497555.1 Spirochaetia bacterium | reverse complement strand
ATAATATCAACATGTCCTTGCGGGTCAACATGAAACATTTTCATGGTTTCGGGTGTCCCTCTGGACGACGACTCCCTTAAAAATACAGTTTAAAATTAATAAGAAGCATTAAAAAATTTTTCTGTACGTTTTTTCCAGGATTCGAGTTTTGAGGCGTTGTATAATTCAGGGTAAGTACGGTAATGATCCAGCACGCGCTGTGAAGCATACAGGGCTTTTTCCAGACGCAGCAGCATGGGAATAATTTTGGGTGAAGAAAGAGCTTTTCTGATTTTTTCGATAATCTGGGCTAAATTACGGGTTATATCACTGGTGGAATAAGTTCCGGCAAAATCCCGGCTGTTTATTAATCCGCTTTTTAAAACCTGATCAAAATCTTCCATTGACAATTTTTGCAGATAAAGCCTGACAATATCATAACTGGCCAATATGGCGCCGAGTTTTTTCTGGTATTTGGCTGAATATGTCCATAATCCGGCTGTGGAAAAATCATGGTTGTTTAGAGCTCCGATTACCGAACTGGAGGCAATTGCTGCAGCCTGCAGTGATGCTTCCACTCCGCTTCCCATGGTCGGGATTACCTGGCAGGCGGCATTACCAACAGCTAAAAACCCATTAGTGCAAAGTTGATCGAGACTTCGTCTGATGGGAATAATATTTCCTCCGGAGGCAAGCCGTTTGGCAAGCCCGGCAGTACGGTCGGTAAAATTCCGGCAGCGGGTAAAAGCGTTGTCATCAGCTCCGGCCCCGTAAATAATACGGAATTCGCCGGTGTGACGCAAAAAATATGAACTGAAACCGTGGTACTTGCCGAGACGCGTATAACAAACACCGGGTCTGGCCTGCTGATTGTTTATTAAATTCCACGGTCCTCCGGGTTTAATGCTCCAGGTTTCTTCCCAGGCGGAAGCATAATGTTTAAGCTCAATGCCGGTTTCAATTCCGGTTTCCGGGGGCAGATTTTTACGCAGTACCCCGGCGGTACCTGTACAGTCGATTATAATTTTGGCATGCAGACGCAGACTGCTTTTTAAAAAGAGATTTTTTTTTTCTGCCGCCAGGCCGATGCAGCGGTTATTTTCCAGTACAGGTTTTACAGCTTCGCACTCCGGAAAAAATATTACTCCCCGTTCAAGAGCGTTTTTAAGCAGATAACGGTTTAATTCCGCATGCTTCAGTGTAATCATATGGGGATTTAAGTTTTTTATGCACAGACTGACACTTAAATCGCCTGCATAAAAAACAGTTTCATCTGCCTGTTCGATTATGGTTTTGGCATCGGGGATTTTAAGGCCAAGATAGCTTAAAGCGCTTTTTACAAAGGAAACGCTCCAGTTGCCCCCGATATCAGACAGGGATTTCAGATCAAGCAGGGCTGTGGTAAATCCGGCCTGGGAGATTTTTAAAGCGCAGGCGCTTCCGGCAATACCCGCCCCGGCAATAATAACGTCATATTTCACTGTTTAAATTCTCCGGATTATTTATAAAAGCAAGTGCCTGGCGAAAAATATTATATTTAATATGCCTGTTTATCGGGAAAAGATGACGGTGCGTCGGGTCATTGTCAGGGTACGCAACCGGAAAATGTTTTTTTACCGGACTTTTGATTTTTTTATAGATATAAATGGAATTGGCATAAGGAACATCCCGGTCTCCGGGCGCGTGCATAATCAGAGCCGGAACAGATATTCGTCCGAGCCTGTTTTTTACAGCGGGAAGATTATGCACCAGGCTGTGTACGGCCCGGGTGGAATGATATTCTTTCAGCCCTATCCACGGCTCTGCTGCCAAGACTTCCGCCCGAGCCTGTTTTTTTTTAATCAGCGGGAGTATGCGGGCCGTAATACCGGAAAATAAAAGACGCCCATCCTGCAACACAAAGGTATTTCCCAAAAATCCATTCAGACAGATCGGAGCCGCCATGGAAACAACGGTATGCGGAGGCCGGCTGAAAGAAAACTCTTCTGCCAGAGCCAGTGTGAGCGCGCCGCCCATGGAGAGACCGATTATGTTCACTTCATTATATTTATGATACAGCTCAAGATAAGTTTTACGCAGGAATCCGTACCAGTCGGAAAAACGCGATTTATTAAGATGCCTTTCGTCAATGCCGAATCCGGGAAGCAGGGGGCCGCAGCAGTTATAACCTGCTTCCTTAAAATATTCCGCCATTTCCCTCAGTTCTGCCGGGGTGCCGGGTATACCATGTATAAAAAGCACGGCTTTATTATTATCGGAACTCATGAAAAAAGGTTCTGCACCCGGCAGAGTCGGAGCAAGAACAGGGCAGGGCGGACATGGAATTTCCGCCGTATTAAAATAAATAAAAAGAATCAGGAAAACCGCAATCAGTATATAAATCATGTTAAATTCCAAGCTGGCGTATTTTTCGGGAAAGATTATTGGGCAGAACAGACAGGGCTTCGGCAGTACGGGCAATATTCCCGCTGAATTTTTCTATCTGTTTTTTTATATACATTTGTTCCAGCCGGCGCTTGGCCTGATCATAAGGCATGGTCTGCGCAAAAGAAAAAACACTGTCAGGAGTTTTGGAATCAGGCGCCGCACTGCTTTCCGCAGCAGATACCAGGTTATGCTCGGTCAGCAGCGCCATACGCGTTACCAGATTGCGCAGCTCCCTGACATTTCCCCTGTATGCGGAGTTTTGCAGGAAGGTTTTCGCTTCAGGCGAAAAGTTTTTTTTGGGGTCAATTTCATGCAGAAAAAATTCGGCCAGGGGAATTATATCGTCAGGGCGCTCTTCGAGTCCAGGAATAAAAAGCTCAAGTACATTAAGCCGGAAAAATAAATCTTCCCGGAAAGTTCCGTTTTTTATCAGCAGATTGATATTTTGATTGGTAGCGGCAATAATGCGTACATTGATCGGCACTTCACGGGAACTTCCGACCGGTGTAATTATTTTTTCCTGTAATACCCTGAGCAGTTTTACCTGGGCGTCTTTCGGCATATCTCCGATTTCATCAAGAAAAACCGTACCCCCCTGGGCTTCTTCAAAAATTCCGCGGTGATCATTTACCGCACCGGTAAATGATCCTTTTTTATGGCCGAAAAGCTGGCTTTCCATCAGGTCGCGGGGAATAGCTGCAGTATTTACCGCAATAAATTTCATACGCCCCCGGGCGGAAAGATAATGAATATGGCGGGCGGCATTTTCCTTGCCTGTACCGCTTTCACCGGTTATGAGTACTGATTCGGCGCTGGCTGCATATCTGGTAATAAGCGCCCTGACCTGTTTCATCTTGTCGGAAACCGATATCAGCGGATACCGGTTAAGCAGTTCATTTCTGGAATTCTGTTCGGCATCTTCGATCTGTATTCTTTCCAGCAGGTTTTTAATGGTAACTTTGAGATGAACTATGGAAAGCGGTTTTTCAATAAAATCAAAAGCTCCAACCTGCATGGCATCAACCACGGTTTTAACGTCAGCCTGTCCTGAAATAACAATAATAAAAATTTTGTTTTTATTATTGACAAACTCGCGCAGTAAATCCATTCCCTGCCGGCTGCTGTTATTAAACGTGAGGTCAAGCAGAATAATTCTTATTCCGGCTGCGAGTACTTCGTTTTTGCCTTTTTCAGGATCAGTAAATCCGCATATTTCATAACCTTCCCGGGAAAGCGATTCGGTAATGGAAAGAACTATCTGCGGATCATCGTCAATTACGGCAATGGCTGGTTTCATGCATACTCCGGTAAATTAATTTCAACTTCTGTTCCCTGGCCGGGAGCAGAGCGTATATAAATATTTCCGCCGTGTTCGCGGATAATCTTTTCCGAATAAAAAAGTCCTACTCCCATGCCTTCTTTTTTAAGAGTAAAATTGGGTTCAAATACCTTTGCCAGCTGTTCGCGGCTTATGCCTTTACCTCTGTCTCTGATAAAAATGCCGATCCGCCCCGAAAAGCAGGAGGCGCTGATGCGCGTTTCGGCTGTTTCCGGCCGGTCGTAACTTTCCATGCTGTTTTTCATGATATTGTATAATGCGTGAAAAATACAGTTTTCATCGCAGTTTATGAATAGTTCTCCGGAATGCTGAAAGAATACCTTTCCGCCCGGGAAAGCCTGCTCGAGTACCGAAACCGCATGTTTAATTATTGCTGACGTGTCTTTTTTTTCAAGCTTTCCGGGAGACAGGCTGGTTAAATCCTTAAGACGCGCGCTGAACTCGTCAATGGCGGAAATGCTGTAAAGCGCGGCGCCGCCCTGTGTTTTTATAATACCGGGAATTTTTTCCGCCTGTCCGGCGTCCATAGTATACAGATCTTCAATAAAAATTTTTACCGGTGTAAGCAGATTGCGCATTTCATGAGTAAAGACCCGCCCGATATCGCGCCAGCCTTTTACCCTGGCCTGTTCGGTAATGGTTTTTTCCCGGGCTTTCAGTTCTTCCGCCATAATATTAAGGGTTTTGTGTATCTGTGCGGTTTCCGGATCATCCGGAAGTTTAACCGCTATGGTATATTCGCCTTTCATAACAGATTGCAGACGTTTTTCCAGGCGTTCAAAAGGCAGGGATATAATGCGGCCTAAAATAAAAAAATACAGCATACTGATAATAATGGTAAATGAAAGCACCATGGCAATCTGCTGATAACGCCGGCGCGTAAAGAAATCGCTGAAAACCTCATGTTCGGCAATACGTTCCAGCTGATTCCGGAGTTTTTCAATCTGCGGTCCCCGGGAAAACCCGGCTGCGTTTAAAAATAAAACCTGGCCGCGCAGTAATTCGGCAATTTCACCCAGGCGCGGAGAGTATTGTTCGGGAAGCAGAAAAACCATGTATACTATTAAAAGCCCGTTAAGGGGCAAAAGGGAAAAAAGAAAAATACGGTTGCGCAGACTTATTTTCATCGTTGTTTTTCAAAAATTCTCTTGATTTTTTTCAGGGTAAGCGGACGGAAAGAATAGGCCAGGATTTGATTATCCCAGAGAGCCTGGGAACTTAAAGCGTTTTCCTGCAGAATTTGGGAAGAAAAAACCGGCTTGATTTCAATAAAATATGAATACTCATCGCTGTCGGAAAGCAGGCTTGTATCATGCAGGATAATAGACCCGCTGTTCAGCAGATTTTTTATTTCTTTATGGGATGTTACGTTAAAAACCCGGTTGTCAATGCGCAGCGCATAAAATTGTTTGTTCAGATCAGGAGTAACTGTGATTTTCTGTTCCCGGCTGGCTAATACTTTTTTCTGTTCTAAAGACAGCAGCGAGGCGTATACCGTAAAACCCAGTTCCTTGCCGCTGTCCGAGAGCTTGATGCATCTTGAGTTCCAGATGCCCGAAGCCCGCCAGATTATTCCTGTACTTTCCCCGTCTGAAAAAAGGGACACGCCGGAAAAAGATACTTTTTCAATATCATATATTCCAAAAATAACAGCAAAGAAAAAAGAAATGCTGTAGAAAATACTTCCGGTAGTGCGCATTCCTGTTTCTATCGGCCTTTGCTTACCTGCTGCCCTGAATAGGCAAAACGGCCGACACTGAAGATCAGCATAACTCCCCAGGCGCGCGCATCGGTCCCCAGGCAGAAAAGATAATTGGGAAGAAGGCCAAAACTGAATTCATCATTGATAATTATATTTACTTTCAGACCCGCTTCAAGTGCAAAAAATCTTTTGGAAAAAACGGTTTTTTCGTTTTTAACGGCTCCGCTTTCTTCCATTTCATTCAGGGACAGATATTCCCTGAATGCGTACCTGCCGGTTCCAAGCATGCCGTAAGGCGTAAAGTCAGCGCGGCCGATGTTAAAACGCCCGCCGGTCATGATCCCTCCGGAAGTAAGGGTAAAAACAGATTTCCCGGCAATCTGCAGAGACTGGGCAATACGTCCGATTTTCCCTCCCAGCAGAAAACGGTGATGAACATAACCGTAAAATTCGCTGCCCAAAAAAAGAAAATGACCGGGAAGACCAGGATAGATTACCCGGCTGTTGAGAGAAACATAACCGGTAAAAAGGCTCAGGCCCCCGCTGTGTCTGCTCATGGCGGTTTTAATTACATCCGGCGCCGAATCCGGGTCAAGGGGATTCCATTTACGGGCTTCCTCGGCTGCCAGTTTGCGTCTAAGAATTTCCTGCTCCAGTTCCAGATTTTGTTTTTCCAGTTCGCTTATTTCCCTGCGGAGCTCGGGCAGTGATTTGTTTTGGGTTTTATTGGTTTGAGAAAAAAGCCAGGCGCCGGTTATCAGGAAACAAAAAAAAATCCTTATTAAATAATGCATTTTTTTCCGAACTTTTTTTTAATTTCCGGCAGCGCCTGATTCTTTTTTATCAGGCTTATACGCTGTTCTACGCATAAACCTGTAAAATGCGCATCCGCAGGAGTATTAAAAACATAATCAAGCATTTTTTTTTCACTGGTTATGGCAGCGTGCAGTCTGGTATCGCTGCTGGCATAGTATATGATGATTTCGCCGTTCGGGCGTTTTACCGCTCCGCAGCTGAATACTACATTGGATACATCTCCTGTGCGTTCCCGCCCCAGGGGAGCCAGAAAATACCCGCCTGGTTCCGCAATCACCCTGGACGGATCAGACAGATCACAGAGAAAGGCATAAAGTACATAGCGCATCCCGGCAGCGGTGTTTCTGACCCCGTGTGCGATGTGCAGCCAGCCTTTTTCGGTTTTAACAGGCGGAGCGCCTGCTCCGTTTTTGGTTTCTTTAATGGTGTGATAAAACCGCCGGTTGATTATTTTTTCATTTTTAATAACAGCATTCGTGATGGAATCGCACAAGCCGAAACCAATGCCTCCGCCGGAACCGGTATCAATGAAATCATCCTGGGGTCTGGTGTAAAAAGCATATTGTCCGTTAACCAATTCCGGGTGCAGCACTACATTACGCTGCTGGGAAGCCGGTGTTTTAATATCGGCTAATCGCTCCCAGGAAACCAGGTCATGCGTACGAACGATTCCGCATTGGGCAACAGCTCTTGATGTGTCGCCTGCGGGCGCATCCGGATCTTTACGTTCTGTACAGAAAATACCGTAAATGTAGCCGTCGGAATGTTCAGTAAGGCGCATATCATAAACATTAACATCGGGTGAAGGTCTTTCCGGAAGCTTCACCGGCAGCGCCTGAAAAATGAATTTATCAATTCCTGTTTTACTTGCAGCAACAGCAAAAAATGACTTGCGGTCAAGGCCTTCTACGCGGCAGGCCAGGCATACTTTACCGTTCAGAAGAACGGCTCCGGAATTAAAAACTGCGTTTATGCCCAGACGTTCCTGCAGATATGGATTGCTTTTATAATCAAGATCAAATCTCCAGGAAAGCGGAATATGGTCGCGGGTTAAAACCGGATAAACATGGCGATCGAATACGCCGTTATACCAGGAATCGTCTTTTTTATTTTTTTTTTTAATCAGGTTATTATGCCTGTGAATAAGTTTTTCCAGATTTCGGAAAAATTGTTTTTTATTTTTCATTAAATATCCTCCGGCCGCGCTGTGTTTTACATGTCGTTAATTATACAATTAGATGATATTATGAGAAAGGGACTTGTTTTTGGAAAAAAATACAAACCGTTTTTACCCTTCCGGATGCAAATATCGGAATGACCTAAGCTCTTTTATAGCAAAAGTACTGCAATCCGCCGGTAAAAAAATAAAAAAAACCGGGAATCTTTTAGCTTTTTTGGTTTTTGCAGTTTTTCTGAATTGTCTGTATAATACGGTGTTTTCCAGGGAGTCGTCATGTTCAACATGAACACCCGAAACAATGAAAATATGTACTCTGCGACAAACACTAATAACCCACCGCCCTCTTA
>DNNS01000679.1 GCA_003497555.1 Spirochaetia bacterium | reverse complement strand
TAATGGAGTAAAGGAGTTTACTGCTGCTGATTTTACTCTTACCAGGGCGGGAATACAGAATTTTATTGTCACCGACGGATCTCATAAAGGCGAATGGCTTGACATAAAAGTAAATCCTGCCGGATATGCCCTGCTCTCGGCTTCGCTTTTGTCTGCTTCCAATCTTGCAGAAATTGCCGTACCGGTGCGGCTGATGGCCTATGATCGGTTTTCCAATCAGCTCAATAATCTGTCTTCGGTTATAGATATTTCCGTTAAAAAAGACGGGTTTTATCCTGCCGATGCTGTTTATCCCGGAGGAGTGGAATTAACCCATCAGGGTCTGGAATTAAAGGATGCGAGCTGTATTATTATCCGCGAGAGCGGCAATTACCGTCTTTTTTTTACGGATCGTAATAATCCGCTGATAAACTGCAGTCTTGATGTTGATATCAAGGTCAATATCAATAAAAAAAATTCCATAATTCCTGTTAATAATTTTGTAAAGGGTGCATCGGGGCAGGTTGTACTTTATTATGAGCTTAAAGACGCAGACGGGGCAGAGGCGGAAGTTGCCGTTTATAATATTCACGGGAAAAGAGTGCGTAAATTCAATCTGCAGAATGTCAAGGCGGGTTTTAACGAACTTTTGGCATGGGATACCAGTGATGATTCCGGTAATCCTGTATCCAGCGGCCAGTATATCATCCGCATCTCAGGCCGGAATATTAACGCTTCCAGCGCTTTTGTGGTAGTAGTGCGATGATAAAAAAACTGCTGTGTATATTATTTTTTCCGGCAGCTGCTGTTTACTGCGTTACTTACAATATCGCTTTTACCGTACCGGCGGATATAAACGGAGATACCAATATTTATCCGGGTAAAACCAATATTCCGGTTTTCCGTTTCCGGGGAGTTAACAGCGCCGGATCTTCCAATGGAACCTTTCCCCACCTGTATAATGTAGATTTTTTTAAAACCGGATTAAACAGCATTTATTTTCAAAACACCAGGTTTTATTACGATGAAGATGGAGTTTTTGGAACAGCTGACGATAAAGAAGCTTCGACCGCCTATCAATGCAAGCCCGGAACTTTTTTTGACCGTAATTATTCCCCCAATAATTTCGGTTCCGATAACTGGTGTTATATGGGACCTGATCTGAATATTTTTATTGATAACGGACAAACCAATTTTTTTTATCTTACCGTAACCATGAATACCAATCTGCCTGACCGCACGGCGTTTAATGTAAATATACCGGCCAATTGCATCTGGAATTATGCAGGCCATGACTGGATCGTTTCCGGAAATCTCAATCAGACAAAAGTTAATCCGGGCGAATTCCGTACCCGGGTTGTGGCCTCGCGCCTGGAAATAAGCGGTATTCCGTCCATTACGGAAAAGAATACCCTCTTTCCCGTCAGGGTTCAGGCGGTTGACGATTACGGTAACCGCGATCTTGATTATACCAACGGCATATTTTTTTATTTAACCAATGTTTCTCCCACTATTTATTCCGCCGGCATGGGAAGCGTGGTCAATCATTCCGGTAATCCCGTAATTCTGAACTCCTCCAACACTTTTAATAATCAATGCGCAATTTCCAACAGCGGTATTTACCGGCTGGTAGTATGCGCCACCAATACCAATATAACGGCCGGGCAGTCGGCAGTGATTCTGGTAGAACCGGAAATTCATCATTTTACCGCGAGCGATGAGCTGGGGCAGACTATCGGCAGCCGGGTTTATCAGGCAGGCGAACCTCTCTCCGCCCAGGGATCAGCAGCTGTTTATATTTACGCCCGCGATTATGTAGGAAATGTTCTTTCCAATTACAGCGGCCATGTTGTACTGGGCACGGACAGCAGGGAAAAATTTTATTATCTGCCCTGGGATAATAATCCGCTGACCCAGCCTACAACCAATTCCCCGGACCGCACCGCCTTTAACGGCAGCAGCGGTATGATTTATATTCCCGGCAGTAATATTATTTTTTACCGCAGCGGATCATTCATGTTTTATGTTTATGATGAAACCAATAATATCAAATCCGATTTTGCCGTTACTGTAGTTCCGGGGCGTCCGGCGGTTTTCAGCCTTTCCATGCGGGAAGATTTTAAAATGAATGAATTGATGGAAATGGAATTTTCCGTTTATGACCTATATACCAATTTTACCGAAACCTATAACGGCGCATTTACCCTGCAGTTTTCAGACCGGCAGAGCGGAGCTCTGTTTGAAGGATATGCGGTTTACGGCGCACTGCAGATCAGCAAGGGCAGATTTTCATCCGGCGTCAATAACGGTATAAAGATTTTTACTCCTGGAGAATATACCGTTAAAGGTTTTCTAAACGGCGATTCCCGGGTATATTTTGAAAAAAATATTACAGTCAGCCTGACGGTTGACCGGAAAAAAACCGTAATCGCGGGACGCACCTATATCAATCCTTCCTCGCCCGAGCGGACTATTCCGGTCTTCGGGAAAAACGATAATACCGAATATACAACCGTACGGATAAAAATCTATAGCGCCCGCGGTATTTTAATAAAAGAATTTTATGAGCAGCGCCTTTATTCGGGAGTGCATGAACTCGCGCCCTGGGACCTGACGGATAACAGCGGCAGGGAAGTTCCCAGCGGACTTTATTTTATAGTAATTAACGGCGATAAAATCAGCAGCAGCATGGAAAAGGTGGTAATAGTAAAATGAGACTTGTATTAATTTTTACTTTGCTTGCCGGGATCCTCAGACCGGCGCAGGATCTTTTAATCTACCGTTCGGCCAGCGCCAAGGGTATAGCCCTGGGCGGATTATATACCGGTTTCGGAAATGAACTTGATATCCTGGATTATAATATCGCCGGGCTGCACCGCATTTCCACCTATGAAGTCCAGGCCAGCCATCAGATTTATTTTTCCGAAATTTCCTATACGGAAATTAATATCGGTCTGCCGTTTAAATTCGGCACCATGGCTGCAGGTTTTAAATATAATTATTTTCCCGGCATTGCCAATAATGTGATTGAAAACGGCGTGGTGGTAAACAAGGGAAATATAAGGCTTGCGGATTTCGGCGCCAGCGCCGCATTTGCCCGTCCGCTGGTTGAAGGACTTTCGGCCGGAGCCAGACTGCATTTTTATTCATCAACCATTGATGAATATACGGCCCGGGTTTTTTCCGCAGATGCCGGCCTGATGTATGAGCGCCGTATATATGCCCTGCCCAGCGGAAGGCTTGCCGACAGGGATGAGATCATGGCCCGGGAGGAAGCGGAAATCATACGCTATGAAAATGCTTACAGGGAAAAAACCGATTTTATAAAAAAAACTGCTGAAAAAAAAGCTTCAGCCCTTGATCAGGAAATTAAAAAACTCGGGAAAGAAATTTCCGCCCTGGAAAAAGCCGCTGCCTCCGGGCTGGAAAAATCAATGGAATCTGTTCTTGCCGGCCGCAGCCGTGAACAATTTCTGCGTTTTGAAAAAACCAAAATTTATTCCAACCTGCAGGCGCAAAACGCCAAAGAAGAACTGCTTTTTAATTCCGGACGCCAGGCCATGCTTGATTATTATTCCGATATGCTGGAAAAATTTTTTGACGAAAGAAAAATGGAATATATGAACAAGGGTGAAAAACTTGAATACGAAAGGGAAATTGAACTGCGGCGGCTTACCCGCGAATCCCGCCGGAAAATCGGACAGAATATCGATGCGGTAATCCGCCTTGAATACCAGCTGGCGCAGACGCGCTCCGCTCTTGAACGCGAACAGATGCTGCAGCAGCAGAAAAAAGACTCATTATCAGCCGCACAAAAATTTTATCTTTATGACACTTCTGTCCTGCCGGATATGGAAGCAATCAGCCGCGAACGTAAATTTTATGAAGAGATTGCGTCGGCAGCGGATAAAAAGACAAAAATTTCTCCTGATAACCCCTATGCGGATATGGATGCCGGCGACGCGGCCGGGAAAAGTCTGCTTTTTTCAGGAATACTTGATAAGGCAGCTCTCCTCGGCGGGCTGCGCAGCAATCAGGAAACAACCGCCGCTCTGGTTGAAGAATTTTCCCATGTATATTTTTCCGCGCGTTCCAATCTGCTTGCCTGTTCCAACGAATACAGCGCGCAGGAAAAACAAATTTCTGATCTGACCGGGAAAAAAAATAAAACCGCAGCGGAACTTGAGCTGCAGACCGAACTGCTGAAATCCAAATCCGAACTGGAAAAAAAAATTTTGGCTTTGTCCGGGGAAACCGCAAAAAAACGGGAACAGCTTGCCGAACAGGAGCGAATGGCCGGCGATTTAAGCCGCCGAATAAACGAACTGTCGGCGGCTTTGGGGTTTGATTGTCCGGAAAACCTGCTGCAGAAAAAGGAAAATAATCCTGAAACCCGGAAAAAACTGGAAAAAATCAATATTGAGATCAGGCAGATTGAAACAACCCTGGCTGCCCGGGAAAAGGAAAAAAAACAGGCGGAAGCTTTTTTTGCTTCAGAAACCGGAAAAATTGAATTGGCAATACATGATATCGAGGAAGAGGAAACCAGGCTTGCATCGCTGGTTAATTCCAATTATATAAAGCAGATTGCAAGTGAAACCGTCAGGCAGCAGGTTCATGAAAGTATTTATAATAATGTGCTGGTTGAGGAACTGAACCGCCTGGATGAACTTGATCTGGAAACAGCAGCCAAAAAAGAAGCGGTACAAATTGCCATTGATGAACTGGTCTCAAAACGCAATACCTTTTTACGGCGTAAACGCGCCCTGGGAGGGAAAAACGCGGAATCTGCAGATAGCGGGGAAACTGAAAAAATTACCGCTCAGATAACCGGGCAAAAAGAACGGATTGAGGAAATAGACCGCGAGAGGCAAAAAACGGAAATGGAGCTTATAGCCGGAACCGGCGACCTGCTTGAAAAAAAACTGGCATCTCTTAATGTTGCCGGTTCAAATGAAACCGGTCTGTTCCGGAAAAAATCAGCAGATCTGAAACAGATTGACGATGCGCATAATGTCAAAATTAATGAGCTGACCAATCAAATTGCCGGGAAACAAGCTGAAATGGAGCGCATCCGCCAGGATAAAAATCTCACCCGTGAGGAAAAAGAAAAAAAAATCCGGCAGAATATCGATAAAATTTCGGTTCTGGCGAATGATTTAAAAAAAGAAAATATGGATTATAACGATGCGCGTCTGCTGCTGCGCTATAATTTCACCCTGAATTTAAAAGAGCTTCGCTACCAGGGAAACATAAACGCTATTTTCAATCTGCGCATGGAAAAGGTTCAGAAAAAGCGCGTGCTTTTTTCCAAAACCATTGAAGATATGGATGCCGGCCTCAAGCGCGAAGCCGAGCTCATCAATCTGGAAAAAATGAAAATTGAACAGAAAAAACGTTTTTCGGAAATCGAGGCTGTATATAACATGCGTTTTTCGGAAATAGATAAAAAACTGCGCTGGTATGCCGCATCCAATTATCCCGCCCTGGCTGAATATTATGCAAAAATTGATTCGCTTGACGAATCGGACAAAATTATTATTGACGAAGCCGTACGCGAAAGCATCCGTATGAAGAAAAATTCCTATAAAAAAATTATTATTGCCGAATATGAAAAAATTGCAGGCGACGGCAGGGACCGCGAAATAGTAATGCTGCTTGCCGCCCTGAAAAATATAACCGCCCGCAAGGACAGGGAGCAGAATAAATCGGATGATGCGTTCAGGGACAGGGTAATAAGGCAGAATGAGGAATTCCTTCGTACCCGCGCCAATCTTTTCGGGAGCGTGATGATAAAAAATATCGGTAATCCGGTGCGCTATATTACGGAAAAATCGTCTCAGCCATTGCAGATTCATACGGAATTAGCGGTAAAAATTTTACCCGGGCTGGTAACGGCCGCCGGAAATACCTTTAATATTCGGGATAATTCGGCTGTATGGCATTTGGGAGCCAAATATAATCTTTTCGGAGTGGTTAATTTACGCACCGGCTACCGTCTGGGAAGAGAGGAAACTGCTCCGCTTTCCATCGGAGGCGGAATTTTTATTCCCATGCGTTTTCAGTTTTTAAAAATTCAGCTGTTTCTGGATTACGCATTTCTGCCCATGAATATTTTCGGCCTGCAGTTTAACAGTCTTGGGCATCAGCATATTTTATCAACCAATATTAAAATTTTCGGTTTTTGATTATTTGTGATTTTATTGCAAGTCATGCAACCCTGCGCCGGAACAAGATTACAGGGCGCCCGGAAAAACCCCGGATCTTTTGCCTGCGTCGTTTTTTTTGCTGTAAAAATGGCATTTATATCTGTATAAAAAGTTTTCCCTGTCGGCCTATATATATAAATCGGATGCAATTTCGTTATACAAACACAAGCCCCTGAAATTTAGGCATATTCTGTCCCGGTCTATAATCAGAAATTTTGTATGTTTTTTTATAAATAAAACATATTTTCTGAAAAAATCATCTTTAAAAATGCTGCGATATTTTTTCAGGCTAATGCCGCTTCCGGTGCGCAGAGCCAGAAATAAAAATTCAAATTCTCTGGTTTTACTATTGATTGTTTCTCTGCGGGCCCAGGGCATTTTACCTTCCTGCAGGCATTTTTGATAAAGAGAAAAATTCCGGTGATTGGAATAGCGAATATCCTTCCCGTCTTTATGAATGTAGCCGCAGGCGCCCGGACCCAGCCCTAAATAATGCCCGTTCTGCCAGTAATTCAGATTATGCCGGCATTCGTGCCCGGGCAGGGAAAAATTGGAAATTTCATACTGCCGGTAACCGGATTTTTTCAGCGTAGTAATAATATAACGGTACTGGGAAAGAAAATCTTTTTCGGATGCGGTAGAATGCAGCCTTGATCCTTCTAATCCGTAAAAAGACAGATGCGCCGGTTTAAGCGCAAGCGCTTTTATAATATCTTTTTTCAGCGACAATAATCTTTTGGAACCGGAAGCAAAAATAAAATCAAGCGATAATTCCGAAGCGTTTTTTTTAAGAAAATCAAGGAATGCAGGATCCGGAATTTTATTTCTGCCGAGATGCTCAAGTTCACTTAAGTCAAAAGACTGAATGCCGGCGCTGATGCGGAGTTTGGGAATTTTAGCAAGCAGGTTTTCCCAGTCAGATCTGGCTGCGCCTTCGTTAAAAAGCGGATTGGTTTCCAGGGTGATTTCCGTATTTTTATGTAAAATATTTTTAAAAATGGAAAAAACCGACTGTAAGCCGGCATAACCGGCGGCTAAAGGCGTGCCTCCGCCGAAATAAAGAGTGGAAAGTCCGGTCCGGCAAATGTCTTTATATAAAGAATATTCGCCGGATATTAAATCCGGAAATTTTTTTATGAATCCGCGGCAGGTATTCCGTTCTCTGGAGAAAAAATCACAATACCCGCATAGTTCACGGCAGAAAGGGAAATGAATATAGATTTTATCAATTCCTGCAGTCTTGGTCATGGCGGCTTGAAGTTTATTCAAATAAAATATTACAGTCAAGAAATTCTTCCGGATACGGCTTCAGGATTTCCCGTGCGGTATTTTCGATTTTTTTCAGATACGCATCCGGAGTGATTTTGCCTTTTAAAAAATCATGCATAAATTCCTTGCTGCGATCTGAATATTCTCTTTGAAACTGCAGGCGCGGCTGACTGAAATTATTATTATCAAGCACGTCAAGGTACACGGAAATATTCTGCGGCGGTTTTATAAATGTCTGCTGTGCAGCTTGGGTATTGGCCGGAATACCATTTTTGCCTGAGCCGTAAATTTTCTGGCTGGCGGTTCGGGTATAATATTCCATAAATCGGAAAGCGGCGTTTTTATTTTTAGAAATCCCGGCCAGGCAGAGGGCGGCTGAACCGTGATAACTGTAATAGGGGGCTCCGCGTCTGCTGTTAGGCATTTCAATCACGTCCCAGTTGAAATTTTTAATTTGCAGAAGATCAGGCAGCAGCCAGGCCGGAGCCTGCTGTAAAAAAGCTCTCTCCATGGAGAACATGGCAAGTACCGACGAGACTCCGCCTCCTGAAAATTCTTCAATTTCTTCGGGAGCGGGGAGTATTTCCAGGCAGAATTTCTGATAAAGCGTATAAATGTCGATTAATTTATTACGCCTGGTTTCGTCGATCTTTCCGGATTTTTCAGAAATCGGCCCATTTATCCCAAAACTGGCCAGTACGGCCTGCAGCGGAAGCGATTGAATACTGAAAAGTGAAGTTGAGGAATTTTCCCCGGGTTTTCCGGCTTTTTTCATCTGCAGGGCCAGGCGGTAAAAATCATTCCAGTCCCAGCCTTTGCCGGGAAGCGGAATTCCGTGGTTTTCCAGCAGATTTTTATTAAAAGCAACAGCGTGGGAAAAAATCTGAATGGGCAGGCCGTAGAGTTTTTTATAATAGGTAAAATCCCGCACTGCCGCCGGATGAAAACGGCCGATATCTGCTGAACTTTCTTTTAAAAAACCGTTAAGCTCAACAATGGTATTTTTATCAACCAGTTCGGCAATATTATTCCAGTGAAAAACATCCACTCCTGTTCCGGAGGAAAGCGTGGCTAAAACTTTTTCCGGTTTAAAACCGGTAATAGGCATGATTTTTATATCCGGATTTTCTTTTTCAAATCTGCGGATAATCAGATTCATGATTTTAAGCTGCTGCTGGGAACTTTCCAGATTCATGAATCTGATAATAACCTGCTGCTGTTTCTTTTGGGTACAGCTTGCGAATATTAAAACGGATAAAACCGTAAGAATAATTTTATTTGTTTTTTTCATAAATACACTCCTCTTGGCGTTTAAAACAGCAGATTGGCTTTATACAAGCCGTGCTTGCGGCTGATCAAGTCGGAAAAAGCCTGCTTGATATCGGTAAAAGCATAATCGCTGGTATAATTTTTCATCACCAGTTTTTTTGCAGCTATTAGTCTGAAGCCGGCTTTCATAGCCTGGCATTTTTCGTATTCATTACGTACATGCCCGTTAACAACCGTAATGCTTTTAAAGTTCCATTCCTTCATGTTTATTGTGCGAAGCCCGCCTTCCGACTGGTGATAACCGACTAAATTTATTATACCATGTTTGCGCACCAGCCTTGACGCTGCATCTACTGCTGCCTGCACTCCGGCTGCTTCAATTACAACATCATATTCTTCGGCTCCGGGAATTTTTTCTGTTGCAAGATTTGCAGTGTTGACGGTTTCCGAAGCCCCGGCTTTTTTTGCGTCTTCCAGACGCCAGGGAATAATATCAAAAGCTGTAATGCCTGCTGCGCCCATAAGATTTGCCAGATTAAGGCAGATTAAACCCATATATCCGCAGCCGATTACAGCCACCCGGTCGCCGGGTTTGATGCCGAATCTTCCGGCAGCGTGCATACAGCAGGCTATCGGCTCACCCAGAGCTTCAGCCGGAGAGATTTGCGCCGGCAGTTTTGCCAGGAAACGGTAATCGGAAATAAAATATTCTGCATAGGCGCCGCAAAGAGAAGATACCGGATCCCCGGGAGTTAAATTTTCTGCGCCCGGGCCGCAAGATACAACAACCCCGCTTCCCTCGTGCCCAAGCAGAACAGGAGTTTGTTCTTCGCATCCGCCGCCGGTAATCGTACGGTAACGGAATACATCTCCCTCGCAGATCCCGCAGGATGCGGTTTTTATCAATACCTCGTTTGTCCCGGGACTGGGAATTTCCGATTCCCTGATACTGAATCCGTTTTTATCAAGAAAAGCGCATTTCATAAAATCCTCCAACCTGCTTTATAAATATAGTTAATTATAAGACGAAGTGGAATTTTTAAAAATGCATAAAATGGGAAAAAAAATACATTTTCTGGAAAAGGTTGTATATTACCTGCTTCGCAAATTTCCACTTCAAAAAATGACAAGCGGGAATTTGTGAGCTCAGTGGGTATGATTTTTTTTTCTTGGGTATGCGTCTTTAGTCCGCAGGGGCGGGTTTTGTTGTTTTATTT
>DNNS01000617.1 GCA_003497555.1 Spirochaetia bacterium | reverse complement strand
TGATATTGTTATTGATCCCCAGGCCTATATGCCCATGATACAATTCGGCAAGAAAGTAATGCAGGGCAGTCCTATTTACCCGGTACTGCAGTATGATTATCACCAGATTGTCAATGATATTTCGCGGCAGAATTTAATCTGTGTTTTTATTTCTGCCCGCAGTATCAGCCGGGCAGACGATATGCCCCAAAATTATATTTATAATACCCTTTTTAATACTACTGAAGCCGGCTGGGGAGAAACGGATTTCACCGATTCCCGTCCGCGCTTTGACAAAAAAAAGGATATTCCCGGACCGGTTTATTCGGGAGCGGTGGTGCAGTTTAAAACCGGCGCCAAAACCGGTAATGTCAAACCGGCTGAAGGCCGAGTGGCTGTATTCGGAGATTCCGATTTTATCTGCAACGGCATTGCCGACGGTCCGGGGCATAAGGATCTTTTTGCCAATACCATCCAGTGGCTGCTTGATCAGGAACGCGATATAACCATACGCCCCAAAAAAGCCGAGGAAGCCGAACTTTTCCTTTCCGCAGCCGAGCAGCTAATGATGCAGCTGGTTTTCATTATACTGCTGCCTCTGGCCATTGCCGGCAGCGGTATTGCGGTATTCATGCACCGAAGGAAAATAAACTGATGAAAAAAAATATTATTTTGTTTGCCGTTCTGCTTTTAGCCGGCGCCCTGTCGTTTTATGCCTGGAAAACCGATAAAAAAAAGAAAGAAGACGCCAAACCAAAAAAAATTTTTTCAGTTGACGAAGAACGCGTTTTCAAATGGGAAATTAACTATCATAATGAACGTATTGTCTGCGAAAAAATTTCCAATGAATGGCTGATCACTTTCCCCAAAAAATATCCGGCAGCTTATAATGCGGTTTTCGCCAATGTTAAAAACTTCAACACCCTGCAGTATATTTCTGCGGTCAGTGACAATATTTCAGACGAGCATAAATACGGTTTTCCCTCCAAACGGGAATATACTATATATGAAACTGCGCTTGACGGTTCGGTATCGGTAAAAAAGCTGATTGCCGGCGCCAAAACCTATACCGGGGGATGGTACTGCAAAAGCAGCGAAACGCAAAACCGGGTATTTGACTGCGAATTCTGGGTGGTAAAAGCTCTTGAAAAAACCCTGGATGATTTGCGCGAAAAGGATTTTTTGAAAATCGAACCGGAAGAAATAATCAAAGTATCATACGGCACAAGGGTTTTTGAAAAGCAGGGAATGGAATGGACATGTAGTTTTGTCGCCAGGGAAAAAACCGATCTGAAAAAAATCGAGCAGTTTATCCAGGATATCGGATTTATGGTAGCGGAAAAAATCTGTCCCGATGATTTTACTGTGTCCCGCGCCGGACTGGATAAACCGCAGCATACGGTACGCATTGACTGTGTGCAGAATAAAACCGGAAAACAATTTACACGCAAACTTATGGTTAATAAAAAAGACGTTCTTTATGCCCGGAGTGATAACGACCCCTATATATATCAGCTTTTCACGGTTTTTCAGGATACGCTTGAAATAAAAGAGCAGGATTTAATTATAACCAATACCGAACCTGAAACCGTACCGGAATCCAGAGAATAGTTTTCTGTGTTTTTACCTTTGTTTCTGCTGATAATTTTTTTCTTTATTCTGGCAGTTATTTTTTTTTCAGTCAGACGATCCGGTTTTTACCGTCCGGCTGTTTTTAACAAGACTCCCGAAAGTCTGCTGCTGATTGCTGCCGGCGCTTTATGCCTTACTTATGTGTTTTATGAACCGCTGAAGCTGTTTTCCCGGCGTATTACCCTGTTAATAACAGGGTCGCTTGAGGAATTTTCCCCTCCGGGACGCGATTATTCAGAAATATATTATACGGCTGCCGGTAAACTGGCCGGCGCATGGTATAATCCAAAAAAACATACCTATCAGGCGGATATTTTTTCATCAAGCGGCGTACAGGAATACGCCCTCCTGCCTGCGGCTATTAAACCTTCTCCATTTATTGATCTTGATGTTGATAGTCAGTCGGTAAAAACGCATATATCCTCTGAAAACGGTTTTTCCTCAGTCAGAATTACCAGCCGCGGTAAAACCGTTACTTTAGGCGGTAAATTGAGTCAAACCTCTTTTTTTTCGCCGTCTCCGGCCGGGGGAGGAGTTTATATTTCATGCCAGCAAAACGGCCGTTACAGTATTGCGCTCTGGTCGTTTGACCGCAGCGCCCTGCTTGATGAACCGGGCAAAGGGCATTTTTATAATCCTTTTTACTGGAACGAAGGCCAGGTTCTTTTCTATTCCGGAATAACCCGGCTTGATAAGCAAAAAGATCCTCTGTTTAAACATGCTCTTTATATGAAAACATCCGCAGGGCTTTTCACCCGCGTTCTCTCTGTTACCAACCGGGTATCCATTCAGACGATTAAAATCGACGGAGATTCCCGCGGCCGTTTTTTTATGCATATTATCCCGGAGAGCACGGTAATGGCGGTTTATGATATGAATTATTTTCCCTTTGCAGCTTCAAAGAATACCGCCGGGTATAACGGAGTTTCCGCCCTGGAATTCAGCAATTTTGCCGCACTGCAATCCCTGGCTTTTAATCCGGTTAACCCCCTGGAATTTTTTCTTCTGGGCCGTAAAATTGCAGAATACGAAAATAGAATTTTCAGGGTAAATCTTGATGAAGAGAAAAAATTTGAATATTCGCTTTCTGCCGGAAACTGGATTTTTATGGTTTTGGGCGCGGTCATCGGACTGATATTAAATATAGCCGGACTGCGGCGTTTGAAAAAAATAACCGGGCCATGAATTTCCTGGCTGCTAAAATTTTTATCGAAATTGAAGGCGCGCACAGCCTTAAAGACAAACGCAGTATTCTTAACCGGTTGAAAGCCTGCATTTTTAAAAAATTTAAAATTACTGTTATTGAAGACAGCAGGCAGGATAAACATAACGAAGCTGTACTCGGGCTGGTTTTTGCTTCGCTTTCTGCAGATCATTGTTCCGCTAAATATAATGAAATGATCAGCTGTATCGAACTGCAGGGTTTCAGAATAATTGAAGAAATCCATGAGGCGCATGACTGGCATGAGTGAAACAAAACTTACGGATATTTACGGATGGAAAAATTTTTCTGAAAATTCAGGATTTGACATTCAGGGAATTGTCGGTCGCCTTGTCAGCCAGAAAGGCAATGTTTATTTTTGTATTACCGACCAGGGCGAAAAACCGGCCAGGCTTTCCGGCCGTTTTTCTTTTAAAGCGCAAAACCAGGAAGCAATGCCGGCTGCCGGAGACTGGGTAACCCTGCAGGAAAAATCCCCCGGTTCTTTTAAAATTCATTCCCTGCTGCCCAGAAAAAACGCTCTTTCCCGGCGCAGCCCGGAAGAAGAGCAAAGCACGGTACTGGCTGCCAATATTGATCTGGTTTTTATTGTGCTCTCCGCGGAAAGTTACAGAGAGGGTCTGGCTGAACGTTATCTTGCCCTGGTTGCCAGCTGTAATCTTGCATCCTGCCTGATTATCAATAAAGCGGATCTTGCCGGACATGATCTTCCCCATAATGAAATTAAACTCAGCGCCCAAACCGGTTTTAATATGCAGGCGCTAACCAGCCTGCTCCAACCTTTTCTGACCTATGTTTTTATTGGTCCCTCCGGTGCCGGAAAATCCACCATTGTAAATTTTCTGCTGCATGAACAAAAACAGGAAACAGGCGAAGTGCGTGAAAATGATCGGCGCGGACGGCATGTTACTTCCTGCCGCTCCATGTTTGTCTGTCCGAACGGTTCTCTGCTGCTTGATACTCCCGGAATCAGGGAAACGGGAATTGCCGCCGAGTGTCCCGAGGATGTATTTAAAAAAATTTCCATACTCTCCGGCCGATGCCGATTCCGCGATTGTACGCATGAAAACGAACCGGGATGTGCAGTAAAAGAAGCTTTGGAGCAAAAAGAACTAAGCTGGCGGGAGTACAATAATTACCGGAAAATAAGCGACGAAGCCGGCTGGCAGAATAATGTGCAGAAACAGATCTTAAGCAGAAGTGAAAAGACAAAATGGCGGCAGATTAAAGATCCTTTCAGAAAAACCAGAAGCAAAGGTAGGCCGGATGATACAGGGGAATAATATTATTCGTTATATACTTCTAGTATTGCTTCGGATATTTTGTAATATTCCTCAACATAATCTGCAGCCGAAATCTTGCCTGCCAGAAGATTAAAATAGTTTTCCTTGCCACGCGTACCGCTCTCGGCTGTATTAAGAAAAAAATCCCTGCGTACATAGGAAGTCTGCGCCAACATTTCCACATAACGGTTAATGGCTGCAGGCGGCGGTGTAAAAAATTTTTCCGTTGATTTTATTCTGGCAGACATGCCGTTTTTCATGGATGCAAAACGGTTGGCGCCTTCTTCCGAAATATAAAATTTTATGAATTTATAGGCTGCCTCCGGATGCCTGCATATAGAACTTACTCCCAGGTAACCGGATGTCATATAATAGCAGGGATCTTTCCCGGCCAGCGGAAATTTAACAATATCCCAGGAAAAATCCCTGATTTCATTAAGATCAATTATCAGCCAGGAAGGCGCATGGCATAAAAAAGCGCGCTTTAATTTAAAAGGCATGGTAGCGGTATATCCGCCGTCACCCAGCATTTCCTGAACTTCTTCCTGCCGGGGCATGAATTTTATCAGTTTTGTATATTTTTCAACAAGTTCTATATAATCTTTGACATAACGGGAATCTCTTTTAGCGGTTTCCGGAATAAGGAATTCCTTGCCTGCGGTTTTAATAAGAATATGAAAAGGAAATGCCGCCATGGGGAAAACACGTTCCGTAGATGATTTTCCTTTTTGGGAATTAAAAAGTTTTCCGGCATAAGCTATAAATTCATCGAAATTCCATTCCGCCGGCGGAAGCGGCAGGCCGAAATTTTCCAGTAATGTCTGATTATAGGCATAACCATCGGTAGAGACCTGTACCGGGAGCCCGNNCCCTTGGTATTTTAATCCCTCAAAGGATACGGGATAATATTCTGTAAAATCAAAACCGTATTTGTCCATATATGGCGTAAGATCAATAATGGCTTTGCGGGAAATAAATTCGGTAACTGAAGAAGAAGAATAAAAGATATCAAGACCGCTGCCGCTGGCAATAGTTGACATGATTTTTTCATTTTTTACGCCGGCTACCACTTCAATTCTTATTCCCGGATTAAGTTTTTCAAATTTCATGGCTATATTTTTCATCAGCGCCACTTTACCGGCCTGTTTTTCAATATTATAGTAAGTAAGGGTAACAGGCTTGTTCTTTGCGGATCGGGTGCAGCCGACAGCTAAAACCGCGGCGCATAATAAAATTAAAACAATTTTTTTCATAATTGCCTCCATAAACGAAAACGCTTTCGTATAATTATATACATTTTTTGAAATTTGTCAAGCTTATAAGGGTGCAAATTTATTTCTTGNNCGGAAACCGTCATAGCCGCTAAAATTTAGTACACAGGGGCGGGCTTTTTCTATATAATAGAAAATAAATTTGCACGGCGGGAGAAAAAAAGAGAATGCCCCATGTTGTCAAGCATTTTCTGCAGATTAAATTATGATATCCTTGCAATGCTCCCAATCCTTCATCAACATCATGCTCTTTAAGCATTTCTTTCATTTCGGCTTTCAGCGCTTCTGCTTTTTCAATCAAAAAATCAATGGTTTTTTTGCCTGCCGGTTTGCAGATTATCTGTTAATGAGTATTTAAGTAAAAAATTTTCTTAATTCACCTGATAATAGGCCGAAAATATGGTAATGCGGCTTCAGGTAAATTTATTATCAAAAATACTGTTGTCTGCCTTTTTTGCTGTTTTAACGGTGCAGGCATCAATGCTTGAGAACCGTATAAAAAAAATTGAAAAACTGAATAATCCAACAGAAGAAGACCGGCTGCATCTGGCTTTACTGTATATATATGCAGATCGTTATACCGAGTCGGTAAAAATTCTGCTGCACGGACTGGAATTTAAAAAAAATGACGCCTTTCTGCTTTTTTACGCCAGCCTTGCAGAAAGTATAGTAAACCGGGTCCAGGCGGATATACTGTGGAGGCGTTATTTTGAGTTACCGGAAAAAGAAGCCGACGGTAAACTCTGGCGCGATATCGGCAATCTGGTTTACAATTCCCTGCAAAGCGGGAAATGCGAATACCGGGATTACCGCGCTTTGGCTGAAAAACTTTTTTACGGCAAGGCATATTACACATTAAAATGCATTATTGATTTTTACATTATAACCAGTAAAGACAACTCGTCATTTAAGGAACTGCTCGGACTGGTTTTTTATTATAATGATTTTTATGAAAACTCGCTTGCTGTAATAGAGCCTCTCTGGAAAGAAAAAGACGATCCGTTCTACCGGATTTTAATAGGAAAAATCTATTTCAAGCAGCAAAAATACTCCCAGTCTGTGGAACTGCTGTTACCATTGCTGAACAGCGGGTATGAGGCATTTAATGTACGCTACCTTATCAGCTATGCCTTTCATCAACAGGGAGATAATTCCAGCGCTAAAAAATATCTGAATGATGCTGCTGTTCTTATTAAAAACAGCCGGGAAAAGTCTCTGCATGAAAGACTGTCGCTTAAGATCAGCAATAATTATTAGTACCTTGCCNNCCGCGGTTTTCTGCAAAAAACTGAAACTTTTTAAAATAGAACTAATCTTTCCAAAATAAAATTTGTATAGTATTATACGTTTTATATCATGTTATAAGGATAATATATGAAAAAAATACAAATTTTTACCGTGTTATTATTAATAGTTTTTTACAGACTTGATGCCCGGGAATCTGCAGCCGAACTTCAAAAAATGGGTTACGAGATTTCAACAAACGATTTTTTCAAAGCAGCAGCCGATAACAATATTAAAGCCCTGGAACTTTTTCTGCAATCCGGATTTCCTGTTAATATTGAAAAAGAGTACAGGGGAACATTGCTGGTTTCCGCAGCCCGCGCCAATGCCGCCAAGGCAGCGGCCTTTTTATTTAAAACCGGCGCTACCAATGTAAATGTGCGTGAAACCTGGAAAGATTCGGGCGAAACCGCTCTGATAAAAGGAGCCAAATTCCAGTCTACAGAAGCTTGCATTGTACTGCTAATGAACAAAGCGGATCCGAACATTGCCAATATAAACCGCTGGACTCCTCTCATGTTTGCTGCCCGCAACAATAACGCTGATTTAATAACCATGCTCGCAGCTTATAAAGCCGATCTGGAAGCGACCAATGCTTTCGGATGGACAGCTTTAATGCTGGCCGCAGAAGGGGGAAACCCGCAGGCGGTAAATGCGCTGCTAAAGGCCGGAGCCAACCCGTCTCATCAGGCCGGTGCCTGGAATGCAGCTCGCCTGGCTTTACGTATGCGTCAATATGCTGTTGCCAAAATGCTTGATAGTAAAAGCGGTAAAAAATCTCTTGATAATGAAGAAAAAAAAAGATTAAACTCTGTATTACCGGGCATGACAGGTAAAACCGAAAGCGGAAGTTTTCGAACCTGCGATTCGAAATACGGTTTTGCTGTTGAACTGGTAAAAAACGCACAGCATCCGCTGTCCATTACAATACTTCCTTTTACCGGCAGCAGAATTATTTCATTCAAATACGGCCAAACGGAATTACTGGCAGAAATTCCTAATTATGCAGAATTACTTTCCGGTTTCGGATTTCCTATTCTGTACCCTACGCCCAACCGTGTGCAGGATGGAGTTTTTGAATATCACGGGAAAAAATATGAAATGAGCCACCCGGCAGCTCCGGGGCCTGTAAATATTCACGGATTTGTACGGGATGATATCTGGGAATTTGATAAACCGCAAATCAGTGATCAGCAGATTTCCATAAGAACTTTTTATACTCATGATGAAAAAAGTCCGCGCTTCAGCGCTTTCCCGTGGCAGCATACTTTATATGTTGATTATACACTTCAGGCAGATCGTCTGGTAATCGCCTATACTGTCAGCAACCGGGCTAATGAAGATTTCGGTTTTGGTTTCGGCCTGCATCCCTATTGGCGTTATATCGGCAATAACGAAGATACTCTTGTTCAGGCTGATATTAAAAACATACTTAAAGATATGCGGGGAAANNGAATTTATCAGCGCTTCCGGTAAAAAAGATTTGACATTCCCACGGGTTATAGCCGGAGCTAATTATCAGGAAATGTATTTTAAGCTTACCCCGGAAAATACCGTAAAACTGATTTATAAAAACACCGGAATAGCCGTACATCATAAAGCTACTGCTGATTTTACGCATTTAATTGTCTGGGGACCTAACGGGAAACCTTATTTTTCCATTGAAAACCAGACTTGTTCGGCTGATGTTCACAACATGCACGCCCTGGGCAATACGGAAACTGCGAATCTGCAGGTGGTAAAACCCCGGGAGGTCATTACCGGGAAAGTGGAATATATTATAGAAAATCTGAAATAATTATAATATGATTGTATATGCTCAGATTTTAAATTTTTAAAAAGACAAATTATTATAGTGCGGTCAGGAAAATTCCGGCCTGTGCAGATAACTTAAACTTTTGGGGAGCGGTATATTGCGGCCCGCCTGATCTTCACCGTAGGTATTATCAGCTAAAGTTTTAATATCAAGAAGAACACGCCGATCCCCGGTAAAAAGAGCTTTTAAATCGGTTGTTATATCGATTTTACCGGCTGCAATCATGGCGGTAACAGCCCTGGTAACTATTTCCTTGCGCGTCAGGGAATCATTAATATTTCGGCAGAATTCGGAAATATCATAATCGTAACTGATCAGAATTTTATTTCTTTCCAGGTCAAAAAGCAGATGGGTAATAATATATTCAAGAGGTTCGTCTCTTTCCAGATGCCCGAAATACTGCATTTTTTCAAGATATGAAAACAGCATGCGCCGTTTTTCACGGTTGATGGCTTCATTGGCGCGGAACAGTTCAAGCGGAGATTTAACGTCATAGTTTTCGTCAAGAATAGACATTTGGACATCGGTTCCATAATGCAATACAATTTTGGATAGTAAAGTTGAAGGGCGTACATGAAAGCCCCTGTAGGCCGGAATACCAATCAACATGCTGTCGGTTTCCATGTANNCGTTTTAAAATAGTACGGCAGATGGAACTGCCGTGTTCAAAATAACAGGAAATATTTTTCAGGCCATAATTATACACAATATCGTAAAGATCGCGGTAATGAAAAATCGTGTATGAACTTTTTTCCCGTTTGGAAATAACAGCCTTGTGATTGCGTACATGCCTGATATAATAATGGGAAAAATGCGAAC
>DNNS01000634.1 GCA_003497555.1 Spirochaetia bacterium | reverse complement strand
GAGTTTGGCAGTTTTTCCGATCTCGTTTTCGCAGGCTGTTGCATAGCGTATACGTAAATCCTTTTCCGGAACTTGTATCAGGTTGTCTGGGGGTTTATGAGAGGAAAAAACAACAATTTTCCGCGTCTGGGGTTTTAAATGAACCAGTACTCCTGAAGAAGAAGGAACATACGTTTCCTGATCGACCGGATCATATACTGCTGACATTCCGGAGACCGCACCGGGATTTAATATCGCCAATTTACTGTATAAATCCCAATTAAAAAGAAAGAATGCCTTGCTGTCACTCCTTTTCACCGGGTGTATTTCTACATTAGGCTCAAGTTCGCCGGTTGAAGCATCTAGTAAATAAAAATCACGATCTATATTTTCATGAGTCAGAATACTGCCCAGTAATGAAGCCAGTGCATAATCGGGGAAACGGGCATTTATATACCATAACTTTCCTGAACCTGTTTTTCGGAGCAAAACTCCCGGAATATCTCCAATTGCGCCTATAATTTGCCAATTTTTATTTATTTTTGGCATTTTCCAGGCTATGCCTTTAATTTCTCCGGGAATTATTTTCCATTGCGGAATATTTAAAGTCATAACCTGATCGCCCTGGGATGCTGTCGCACCCTGATCAAGGCCTTCCGCCGGTTTCCATTCTACTTGATTATCATATTCATCACAGGCCGGCAAGCCCAGGGCAGAAATTATTACCCCGCCTCTTTCCAGATATTTTTCAAGCAAGGCAGGCGTAGTTGGGTACACGTTTTTAATTCCTGCCATGATCAGTAGTTTACAATTATCAAGTCGGCCGTCCCCGAGCTGTTCTTCGAGAATAACGTCCCATCCCCAGTGGCCAAATTCAAGAGCGCCTGCATAAGCAAGCACTTCGTTACGTTCCGAAGGAGCAATACCGGCCATACGTTCGGTCGGATAGGATATCAGCAGCATTATATGATTGGTATAACCGCGCGGTTTTTTTACCATTATATCTTCTGCCCGTTTCAGTTCTTTTTTGAAATCAAGAATACCTGCCAGTAAATCAACCGGTTTTGCATAAGGATTAAGCCACATATAATCAAGTTTTTCTGCATTGGCTTTTCCTGCAGCCGCATCTTTCCAGTCCCAGGCGCGCTTGTCCCATTTAAAAATATAGGAAGCGTCGAATCCCCTCGCCACTTCCATCCAGAAGTGGTTTATCAGGTCACGACGATCAATAGCTCCGGCTATAGAAAATTCTCCATTATGAATAGGTTTTTTACCTTCTGCCAGATTCTGATAAAAGCGGGCAGAGAGAATACCCTCGCGGCTGACTAAAATATTTGCCTGTATGGTATGAAGAGGAGCAGTATTTAAACCGGTACCAAGCCTGTCAACACCGCCGCCGGTACCCACAGAAATTACATCCATATGTTTGGCGACTTCATAAATATTTACCCCATTAACGGGGGTCAATGAACGGTAATAACTGCGGCCGCCAAGCTGAACACAGGTACGGGCATCGGGATCGATTTTTCTGACTATATCGTTTGCCAGTATGCAAAGTCTGGTGAAAGATAATTCCATAAATTTATACCAGTCAACGAACAGACTGTTGTTATCAGAGGGGCTTTTAAACTCAGCAAGATCGGAAAAATCGCTATATCCGCTTCGCCAGGTTTTATTGAGTGAATTGATGTCTGTATATTTATTTTTAAGATACTGAATAAACAATGATCGGTTATATGCATTGTCATCCCAGTATCCGGGTTCATTAAAAAGTTCATAAAATAATGGTGTAATATTATTTTTAACCGCTCTTTCGGTAATATAGGTAATCATTTCTTTATACAGTTTAATGCCATCAGGATGGAGTATACTGTACCGAAGAAAATGACTTTTTCTTCTGTCGGATACGGCATCAGCGGATATAACCCCCGGTCGTGTAGCAAGAAAACCATGAGTCCAGCCTTCACAGGTCATATCTACATAGAGCGGTAAACCGGTATTCTGCAGCACCTGATCAAATATTGCCTCATCCTCAGGTGCAGTACCAGCTCCCGCCCATACCGCTGCGGGATCATAACGTCTGGTCCAGGTACTGGGAGTAAAATATCCCAGGGTATCAAAGCCGAGCCTTGCTGCATTTTTATAAAAAAGAGGCTCATCATAGATCCAGTTATATTCAGCAGCATATCCAGGCCTATGGGCCAGTCCGCGCGCCAGATCTGCTTCAAACTGGGCACCGATTAAAAAACGCGGTTTACCGTTAATAAGATAATTTCCTGTATGACTGATAGTGACTTTGGGGTTGAGGGGAGCGATAAGAACCGGATCGATTTGAGAAAGTTCGGGGAATATTGTGGAGCTGGGCTGAATTACTGCGGGGACAGACACGGAAGAAATTTTTTCAGAAGTAAAGTAGATATCTGATATAACAATGCCATTTTTTTCCGGGGCGCCTATAAATTGTATATTGATCGTATCAACGGCAGTTAAAGTTTTTGATGGATCGAATTTATCAAGAGAAATAATTATTTTCTGCCAGGTAGCAGGATCATTATCTATTACCTTGTTTTCAATAAAACGGGAAAGCGGTAAACTGCCTTTGGGAAATATTTTTTCCTTGTGGCGTATATTGATTTGTAATTTTTGTCCGCCCAAATGAGTACCGAATGAATTTTTATCGCCATTTACAATAATTATTAAACTTAAATCGGATACAGATTTGGTAAAAGTCAAAGTAGAACTGTTTTTTAAAAAAAAACCGCACCAGGGAGCGGAATTTTCATTCAAGGCTAAATGTAGTGTATTGTTTTCTGCGGATATAGCTGCTTTTCCCCATGCGCCTGTTGACCATTCGCTGGAAAATTTGCCCCCGGAAAAAACAACAAGCTTTTCAACGTTTTTTTCCTGTGTATAAATCATGCCAATTGTTAAAATAATTATCACGCAATATTGAAAAACCATCCGATAGGAAAGTTTCATGCTTTTTGACCGATAATAATCTTTTCCCATTGCAAACTCCATAATACAATAAGTATATAAAAAAATAAAACAATAATCTACAAAATGACATATTTTAATATAACAATGAAGACAAAATGTTTACAAATCAGACTCCTTAGAAAATAGATTTAAAAGATTTCACATAGAGCTGGCGCAATCTATGGATAGATCTCTACGAACCCTGGTGTGCCTTGACGATAAATCTGGATTTATTGTTTTGGGAAAGTTAGCTTGACTTCTCATAAATTCCTTTTTCAAAAAAAATGGAAACGGGAATTTGTAAGATAAGTATTTCCACATTAAAGCAGAAAATCGTAGTAAATTTTCCCATAATGCGTGTATACCACAAAGCAGTGACATTGTCCGACTCGTAGTATACTCCTTCAGCAAGAAAAAACCAAGCATTTGCTAAGAGCATAATCGGGCAAAATCATTGCTTTTAGGGATAAGTGCAGCCCGATAATCTTTATTTGATGTAAATTACTAGTCTCTGCCGGTATTATAAATTATCAAACACTGAACGGTCGCAGAATCACTCCCGCGGAAGACTTTACTGCGGTTTTCTGAAAAAAAAACGGGACTTTTAAGACTTGACTTACTAATAACATCGGTATACAATTTTTATATACAGATGTAGGAGGTTTTTCCATTCACTCACAAAAATATGAAAAAATTAAAACTGTATCTTGACACCTCGATATGGAACTTCATCTTTGCCGATGATGCTCCGGAAAAAAAAGAAATAACCCTCCGCTTTTTTGAACAGATCCAGTTTTTTGCAATATTTATTTCAGGTATTGTCCTTGAAGAAATCGCACAGGCGGATACAGAAAAAAGGATGAAACTGGAAAATGTTCTATTTAAATATAAACCTGCCGTGCTGGAAGTGAACAGCGAAGTAATGAGACTGTCTAAATTATACATTGAAAGGGGGGTAATCCCCATGAAGAAAGATGATGATGCCCAACATATCGCTTTCAGTACTTACTATGAAATGGATATTCTATTGAGCTGGAATTACAAGCACCTGGCGAACGTATTTAAAAAACGAAAAATACAGATTATCAACCTGGAGGAAGGCTATGATAAGCCGCTGGAGCTCATTACACCAATGGAGGTGATTAATGAAGACAGTAATTGAAAACCCCAAGTCCTTAACCGATGTTTGGGAATGGAAAGAACGCGTTTACCAGAAATACGCTTTCATAAAAGAAGTCGAAAAATACGCTCTTATTGAAAAAAGCACTGCACCATTAATCTTAAAACTTGGATTAAAAAAAATATCTGAAATTCCAATCGGCAATTAAAAAACCGAAATCAAGTAACGAATAAAAAACTATAGGGCACATTCTGATATAGATTTCTGCTAAAGAAGGCAACTTTTTTTTATTTCTAAAGCAGATTACGAAAGTCTTTTCTTGGCATGAGATAAGAAATCTAAAACTCTTTTAAAAATCAGGTATGTCTTTTTTTTTATCTTTTTGTCTTTATTTTTCATTAGATAATATATTTCCCATTGATTATCATTCCTAAAATGATTATAATATTATTCAAGTAATAAATTTGAAGGAAAATTATGGAAGCTGAAAATTATGGAATAAAAACATTAGCTGATAAATATACTGTTATCTATGAATCCCCGGATGCACAAAAAATATCAGTATATACACCGGCATTAGTTAAATGCCCAAACGGCCGTTTGGTAGCTACTTTCGACATTAATGGCTCAGGAATGAATGAAATTCCTGGACCAAAAGCAAAACGCTGGCCGCACGAACATAATCAATGCTGGATACGCACTTCTAATGATTATGGAAAAACCTGGCAACAACGCGCGGCCCTGCCGCTGTTCCATGCCACGCCGTTTGTAGCCGGCAATTCACTCTATCTGCTTGGTCACTCAGGTGATCTGGCAATTGCCCAATCGAATGACTGGGGTGAAACCTGGCAGGGTCCCTTTTTTCTTACCACAGGTCAAATCTGGACAGGACATACTCATAATGTTATATATACTAATAATTGTATCTATATACCTATGGAAAGGTATGTCCGATCTATGTGGCGCGGACTCGCTCCTGTCTTGATGCGCGGATGTATCGATGCTGACTTGACCAGGCAGGAAAACTGGACATTTGCTTCCGAACTTGTCTTTGAAGATGCGGTTAACACGGCTGAACTTGATTTTTTTGGCGTACCGTTTTTCAGTACTGAACCAGACAAGCCCTCATTTCCTGCTCCTGGACGCGAGATGACACCTGCCGGGTGGCTTGAACCAAATGTTGTCCGCATCACGGACCCTGATCATTACTGGTATGATCCGCAGGGAAAAACTTTTCATCTACTTTTACGTTCGCATCTGGGGGTAACCGGATATGCCGCCCTGGCCAAGGTGATCGAACAGGGAAACATGCCTGGTACCGGGGCAATGACTACCGCGATAGAAACTGTTCCTTCAGGTAAACGCATTATGTTTCTGCCTTGTCCCGGAGGGCAAATGAAATTCAGCATAATTTATGATGAGCCTTCGAAACGCTACTGGCTTCTTAGTACACAAGCTACAGACAGTATGACTCGTATTGAACGGCTTCCTGCTGACCGTTATAACCTGCCCAATAATGAACGCCGCAGGCTTCAGCTTCATTTCTCAAAAAATCTGGTTGACTGGTGTTTCGCTGGTGGTAGCAGTAGGTCCGGCAGAAAAAGCATCGCGTCATTATGCAGGTATGATTGTTGACCGCGATGATATCCTTATCGCCTGCCGTTCGGGGGATAAAAACGCAAAGTCTGCGCATGATGGTAATCTCATTACCTTTCATGTAGTAAAAAATTTCAGACAATTAATCTATTGATTTTTTACAAAAAATGAAATTTTTGAGTTTAAAACATCTCTAAACAAGAGAATGATTATGCTATGGGTGCAAATTTATTTCTTGGGTAAATAAAACAATAAAGCCCGCCCCTGTGTACTAAATTTTAGTGGACAGATGAGCGGAAACCGTCATAGTCGCTAAAATTTAGTACACAGGGACGGGCTTTTCTGTAATAAGAA
>DNNS01000493.1 GCA_003497555.1 Spirochaetia bacterium | reverse complement strand
TTCGACTGCGCTCAGCACAGGTGTTTTAAGTATCCCTTCGGACATGACAACTCTCTGGTAAAAACCTTTCGGAACCCGCGCCGTCTATGTCGTTGCTGCAGACAGTTAAAGTCCCCGATATGCTTAATGTACACTGGTTTTTATTCATGATTACTCTTGTCTGTGCTATTTAATATCTGGTTAAAAATTTTTTCTGCAGAAAGTCCGTACCTGTCAAAAAGTTCTGTCCGGCTTCCATGTTCTATAAATTTTTTAGGAATACCGGATCTTAATATTTTCTGAAATTTTAAATTATGATCATTAAAAAACTCAAACAGCATACCGGCAAAACCGCCATCAGGCGCATTATCTTCAATAATACATAAATGCGAGGATTTACTAAAAATATGTAATGCTGATTCCGCAGCGTTTTTGTCAATTTTAAGAAAATTAAGAATATTTACCCTTATACCCTGTTTTTCAAGCAGTTTTGCAGAATCTATTGCCTGTTTAAACATATAACCGGCAGAAATGATTGTAATGCCGGATTCCCGATCAAAAATACGTACATCCGCATAATTTTCATCCGGATAACCGGAATAATTGCCGATTTCAGCTCTGGGATATAAAATAAAAGACGGTTGTCCTGCGGTTTCTGCTAACGAAAAAATTTGCCCGAAGTCATTTTCACTGAACGGACTGTAAATATTAATATCCGGTACACTGCGCAGAAAAGCCAGAGTAAAAATTCCATGATGCGTTTCTCCATCCTGGCCGCTTATTCCGCTGCGGTCTATGCAGAAAATCATGGGAAGTTTCTGCAGGGCGGCATCATGAATTATCTGATCATAGGCCCGCTGCAAAAAAGTGGCATATACGGCTATAACCGGAATAAAACCCTTGCTGGATAATCCTGCGGAAAATGTTACCTGATGCTGCTCGGCAATCCCCACATCAAAAAAACGCTCGGGAAAACTGCGGGCAAAAGACGCCAGTCCGGTGCCATCGGTCATGGAAGCAGTAACAGCCACCAGTTTTGAATTATTGGAAGCGGCCTTGTACAGCAGATCTGAAAACACATCGGTATATGTCCGCTTTTCCTCGCAAAGGCTGTGTCCGGTATTAATGTCAAATGCCCCGATACCGTGAAAACGCGTTGGATTCTGTTCGGCAAAAGAATAACCTTTACCCTTGACTGTATTAATCTGCACTATTACCGGCCTGTTGCGTTTTTTGGCCAGAAGCAGATTTTCCCGCATCTCCTGAAAATTATAACCGTTAACCGGGCCCAGATAGGAAAAGCCCATTTCCTGAAAAAAAAGACCCGGCAGTAAAAAACTTTTAATACCGTGTTCGAATTTATTGCTGATTTCCTTCAGCATGGGGCCCAATGCCGGAACAGCCGCTACGGTACGGTCAAATGTTTCAATCTGTTTGGCAATAAAAGGAATATTTATCCTGCTGTTGCAAAATTTGGAAACAGCTCCGATATTACGGGCTATGGACATTTCATTATTGTTTAAAATAATAATAAGTCTGGTATTCAGATGCCCGATATGATTCAGGGCTTCAAATACCATACCGGCAGTAAAAGATCCGTCGCCTATTACGGCAATCACATTATTGTTTTTTTTCAGCAGATTTTCTGCTGTTTTTATTCCGGCAGCCAGGGATACGGATGTCGAAGAGTGCCCGGTATCAAATAAATCATGTATTGATTCTGATTTTTTGGGAAATCCGCTGATGCCGTCAAGCTGGCGGAGGGTGGAAAAAACATCTTTTCTGCCGGTGAGTATTTTATGAGCATAAGCCTGATGCCCGACATCCCAGATAATTGAATCTTGCGGTGAATCAAATAAATAATGCAGAATAATGGTAAGCTCAACCACGCCCAGACTTGAAGCCAGATGCCCGCCGGTCTTGCTGATATTATCCAGCAAAAAATTCCTGATTTCGGCTGCGAGTTCAGGTAGTTTATCAAATGGAATTTTTTTCAGATCCGCCGGACTGTTAATTGCATTTAAAAGCATCAATTTATTATATCATAATTGAATATTTTAAAGGAAAGAGGGAAAAATAAAAAAATATGAAAATGCTTGATTTTTTTTTAAAATAATGTATAATTTAGATACAATATTCGAGAATAGAGAACTATCCATATCTATTATCGGTATTTATTACATTAACTTAAATTATTTTTTCACCCAGGAGGAAAAAAAATGATTATTAACCACAACATTTCATCTATGAACGCGAACAGGATGTTATCGTTCAAGGGGCTTGAAGTTGATTCCGGCATTCAAAAACTTTCATCCGGTATGCGTATTAACACAGCCGGTGACGATGCTTCCGGTCTGGCAGTATCTGAAAAAATGCGCTCGCAAATCGGCGGATTAAGATCAGCAATGCGCAACACCGAAGATGCAATTTCTTTTATTCAAACCGCCGAAGGCTATCTGCAGGAAACCCAGGATATTCTGCAGAGAATCCGTGAACTTGCAATTCAGTCGTCCAACGGAATTTATTCCTCTGAAGACCGTATGCAGATTCAGGTTGAAGTAAGCCAGCTGGTAGCGGAAGTAGACCGAATTGCATCCCATGCCCAGTTTAACGGCCTTAACATGCTTACCGGGCGTTTTGCCCAGCCGTCAGGCGAAGCTCAACCCGCTGCTTCCATGTGGTTTCACATCGGGGCAAATGCCGGACAGAGAATCCGCGCCTTTATCGGCACCATGACCGCCACCGGGCTTAAAGTAATTGATGTTGCCAGCAAAGCTGCCGTATCAATCAGCTCACCTGAAAAAGCCAACCAGACCATTGCTGTTGTTGACGAAGCATTACGCAAAGTTTCCAAACAGCGCGCTGATCTTGGCGCATATCAGAACAGAATCGGTAAAGTTGTTGAAGGTCTTGCCATTTCTGCTGAAAATCTGCAGGCTGCTGAATCACGTATCAGAGATACCAATATGGCTGAAGAAATGTCAGATTTCGTTAAAAACCAGATTCTGACCCAGGCCAGTATATCCATGCTTGCCCAGGCCAATATGAAACCTAATTCAGTTTTAAAACTTCTCGGGTAAAAAAAAATATATATAACCGCTACCTGGCTGATGGATACAGCCAGATAGCGGATTTTTTATTTAAACCAGTCGCTTTTCCAGTAACCGCTTTTTTTCGGATAGCGATTAATAATTTTTTCAACAATATCTTTCCTTCCAAGATTCTCATAATGTTTCACGGTATTTTCCAGGCGCCCGCGCACATGAAAAGGTCCGCCTTCTTCAATTACGCGCATAAAAGGGTCTTCCTTGCGATCTGAAGACAGTATCTGATCATCAACCCATTTCTGCAGAAGCGCGAGACCCTGATTGACTTTTGCCGGCATTTTTTTGGCCAAATCCTCGACTTCATGGGGATCTGTCTTATAATTAAACAGCATGATTTCAGGATAATCGCGCACCGGATCACGGTAAGTTCTGATTAAAATATAATCTTCAAAAATAACAGCCCGCATGCTTGACCAGGCAGAATTGCTGACTACCAGAAAATCCCTTCCCTGTTCTTTACCTAAAACCACAGCATCTTTAAAGCTTTTGGCATCCCAGCGGGAGGGAATTTCGGCATCAAGCAGACCCAGTATGGTAGCTGTTACATCAAACTGATAATGAAAAGCCGAATCTTCCCCTGCCTTGATTCCCGGCCATTTTACTATCATGGGTACACGGTTGGTTATGTAATCAGCGGTCTGGTGATCGCCGTAAATATTAAGCTCCCCCTGGTTTTCTCCATGATCAGAAGAAATAATAACGGCCGTATCTTTATATAATCCGTATTGTTCAAGTCTTTCAAGTATCTGCGCTACTGCTTCGTCAGCATAGCGAATACCGGTGTCATAACCGTCAATATGCTTTTTATAATCCGCCATATTCCCGATACGCATTGGTTCGCGCTGTGTAAATTTCCCATTTTCACGCAGATTATTGGCTGCACAGTGCTGCCCGAAAGTATTGTTATGGCGATCAATTATTTCCTGATTCATCCAGGCCGGAGCCGGTTCCCCGGCAAAAGGAAATCCGTATTCTTCCGGAGTGCGGTAAGGAGTATGCGGATCCCAGATATTAAAATGCAGATACCAGTTATCTTTACTGCTCAGCCGATCAATCAAAGCAAGCGCCTGGCCGGTTACTTCATTCTGGGTTTCACCTCCTCCCTTGCCGCAATCGTATATTTCATGAAAACCGGCGCAAAACCACCAGGCATCATGACGCCCGGCAAAAGAACTTACCAGGCAGTTATAAAATCCCTTTTTTTTCAGTACTTGCGTGAATTTCTGATAACCTTCGGAATTATGAAACTGCCTGGTTGGACCCTCGGGGTACGGATCCGCCCAAGTACCCCCGTGGCTAACTGCGCCGTTATGAATTCCAAAGCGCCCGTGATGCAGCGCAGACCGGGAAGGGAGGCAGGGTGCATCCGGAACAAAGCATTGCCGGAAAAGTATACCGTCGCGCGCTACCCTGTCTATAGCCGGTGAAGTATTCCGGTGATAGCCGTAGCAGCCCAGGTGATCAGGGCGCAATGTGTCAATGTCAATGTAAATCATTCTCATAAATTACCTCTTGCATTTTTTTTATTATTTTTTTTATTGCCTGTATAATAAATTGTTCATGCCGAATTGTCAGATTTTGCTCCAAAGCCGGCTCTGCCACCGATAAAACCGCTATCAGATTTTTTTTGCTGTCTTTAAGAGCAGCCGCATAGCGTCTGATGCCGTTGGTATTGCCGGTTTTATCATATTCTACAGCCTGCTGAGGAACGGAAAGGATTTTCAGAATTTTAGCGGCCTCTATGCGGCTTTTATGAAAATCCGGATGATAAAAAGCATGAAGACCGAATTGCTCTTTTATTTTAATAATTCCAAGATTTTTCAGCCAGATGCGCACCGGAGCGTCGATTTCATAAAGAGTGCGCCGTGAGCCTGTTTTAGCCTGTACCCTGACAGGCGAAGTATTGTTTTCGCTCTGCACGGCCCAATACAGGTAATTACTGCTTACGGTTAATATTTCCACAGTCTGCTGAATTTCAGCCGCAAGTTTTTGTGTACAGGGTTCAAGCAGTGACAAGTCGCTTGCCGATAATTTGTCAAGAGTAAAATTTCTGCGGTAATTTTTACCGGTGCTGCGGAAAAGATACCCCCGGCGGCAAAGAGCATTTAAAATACGAAGCAGGGATGCTTTGGGCATTTTAAGAGAAGACGCAGCCTCGCTGAGCCCGAAAGATGCAGCGCCATTACGGGAGAAAAACTCCAGCACCGCAAGCACTTTTTCTGCCGGGGAGATGCGATCCTTCGGTTCATATATGAAACCAATTTGTTTCATATATGAAATTATAATGCTAAAACGCCATATTGTCAAATTTTGTCAGAATTTATTTCTTTGGCAGACTAAACAACTCTCTTTGATCGCATATTTTATAAAACAGCAAAAATAAATTCTTATGGGGCGTGGCACCCGAAACTATGAAAATATAGTTCTCGCA
>DNNS01000381.1 GCA_003497555.1 Spirochaetia bacterium | reverse complement strand
GAAGTATGCTTCATGTACACTTGACCAGGTATCTGAATTCAAAATTGCGCAGCGCCCATATCCGTCAGGGGCAGCCATATACCAGGAACCGAAATCACCATTGCTCCATGTTCTGCTAAAAGGATCGTCATTAAATTGAAAAAAAGCAACCTGTGCCCCGTCCGGACGTTCAGCGCAAACATCATAGTAAGGTATTACAGAATTGCCATTGGGATCAGAAACAATATCAATGAAGCCGCCGGAAATCAGTAAATTTAATGTTGGAGTTGCTGCATATACAGCCCCCCCTGTAAATAAAAGAATAAAGCTCTTGTACATTAGAAAACAAAAAACTAAGGTTTTAAAAATTGTTTGATTAAACATATATAACCTCTCTTATTTTTCTTGAAAATAAAACTTGTCAATCCAGGCTTCACCTGTACTGCTGCCGCACATACCAACCCAGGTTACACGGTAATAACATGCATTTGCCGGTGCCATGGATATATTGCTGCAAAATGTCCAGTCATAGGTGTTTAATGGAAAAATTAAATTAAAGCTGCTTATTACATTCATATTTTTATCATACCATTTCCCTTCAGTCATAAATCGATACCAACTTTCAATGCCCNNTGTTGTATAATATTCTCCGGCTTTCACAGGAATATAGTCAGACAGTTTAATGAGTACTGAGGACTGCGTGCTTAAGGGTTTATAAAAATTGATGCAGTTTATTCCATCAAACGGAACGGCTGAATCAATTTCCGGCGTTCCGCTCTTGACAAACCAATCGCCGTTTCCGTCGATCCCTTTTTCAAAGGAACCGTCTCCAGCCATATTGTATAATTTTTGAATGTCATCAGACTCCAAAGCGCATGAAAATATTTTAAAATCATCAATTTTGCCGTCAAAATAATAATTACCGTCACTCCGTTTTCCAATTATTGTTGGAGTATCACTATAATATGGAATGCTCAAGGGAATTGATGAATTATCCGTACTTACACACAAGCCGTCGACATATAGTTTGATATATTGCCCGGGCTTGAAAACTCCAGCAACGTGCTTCCATTTACCAAGGCCATAGCCCGATGAAAAAAAATCTGTAACGGATGTATAACCATGAATTCCCGTACCGTTATATATTGTAAAAGATAAAGTATTTCCATTCCATGATGAAGCTAACAGCCATCCCTTTCCTGTCCCTCCTTCAGCCCATTTATACTTTGAGCCTATCACTCTTTGCGATGAAACTCCCTCTACATATCCTGATTCTGCATAAATCCATGCACTTACAGTAATTCCGCCAGTAATATTCAGAGATTGCGGATTACCGCAGTCAATAAAATCATTATTACCGGAAAAATCAAAGGCATTTCCGATTTTACCCGGCACGAAAACAATATCACCATAAATATTTCCATCATTTCCATTACAGCTTGAATCGATAGTGTAATCATTTACACTATCATCAAGGCTATAGAATCCGGAAAGGCGGCCCATAGGATGAGGATATGTATATGGTGTATATTCTGCTTTTTGAATAAAATGAAAATCCCTGTTCTCCTGTAAAAAAGGCGACAAATTTATCAAATCGGTGCTAGTTATTCCAATATTAATATTATTTACCGGTATGCCATCAGCAGTATTGCCCCATAGCCATAAATTAGTAGTTTGGCAATGAACGGGATATGTTGGATTTATAAGTCCATAAAAATTTTCAATAAAAAGAAACATATTATTATTTAATCCAAAAAACTCGTTGCTAAATATTACGCCGTCTCCTCCGCGTATTCCTGCAGCCCATGTAGGATGAGGAGTTCCATCTGTTTCTATCCCGCCGGTGATTTGATTGTTATAAGATTCGTAGCTTCTGGTTCCATGTTCTCCGCAGCCTATGCTTGGGTCATAAGCGCCATGTGCATCTATCACAGCCCATGGATAATAATGATCTACACTGGTATTATATCTGAATACATAACGCGCTCCGCCAATAGCAGCTATACAATGCCGATTTTTTGTGAAATAATTTGCTTCGATATATACTGCATCAGGGCTGCCCAGCTGTAATTCCACTGGCCAGCTATCATCTCCCAGAAGTTGTATACCATAACCTGTACAGCCAGTAAAATAATTATCAATAAATTCATTATTACAAATCAGGCCTTTCGGGTGTCCAAGTAAACTTGCAAGACTCATTCCGCAAAGATAAATGCCGACGCCTGCAAAACGGGTAAACCGGCAATCATGAATTATAAAATCAGTTGCTTTGCCGTAAATTACAATACCCCTGTCCTCATCGAATACGGCGGTTAAAAAATCTGCTACACCCTTAAATCCTATATCTGAAATTCTGAAAGGTTTTCCGGATATAGTGTTTAATATGAAAATAGGATTTTTATTTGCAACGTTCGGATTAAAGGACCTGCATAAAATTGTACTATCTTTGCCTGTTCCTTTAATATGGATTCCTTCTTTTAAATAAACAGTTTGAGAAATATACCAGGTTCCGGAAGGGATCAGTACTACATCTCCAGGTATCGCCTCATTCACAGCATTTTGGATCTCTGTATAATAACCTGACGGTGCCTCGATTACTCTTGAATGCGCGAATGAGTGAATACATAATAATGAAAGCAATATATCTTTTATCAATTCTGATTTAAATAATGATTTGTTTATTAATGAAAACGTTTTCATAATTAACTCCCTAAAAATAATCAAATCATATAAATATATCATTCTTATATTTCTAAATATACTGTTTATATTATAATATTTTAATGTATAATAAACATAGACAAACACGATTTAATAGTGGACAAAAATGCCCCCAAAAAAGGGGAGGGGGCAGTCAGGCGTTTCTTTAGACAAAACCCGATAAAATAAAAAAGTTATGTTCGTTACCCAGGCAGAAGCGAAAGTACATTTTATATTTTAATACTTATTCAAAAATCAGAATAGATGCAGTTGTGTGCCGGGAAATCTCAATCTTCATGGAGTTTCCGTCATGTTTTACGGATAGCTTTTTAGTCCCTTTGAAATTTACAGACAACCATTTTACTTCTTTTATTTTTTCAAGTCCTTTCAGATTCACGGTTATTATCTGCGGATTCTTTTCTGTACAGAACTTATTGCTCAAAAGCGAATCGCTTGAGTAAAAGGGCAGAACATAGCCGCCAGTTCTGCGCTCAAAAATATTGCCGTCGATACCGGCAGGAAAATTTACCGGCGCGGATGACAATACCCATTTGCGCCCTCGCATATATTCCAGCAGCGGCAGATATTTATCATAAAGGATCTGTGTACTTTTCGGAGGTTTTACCGGAGGGAGCGGCAAACATTGATCGTGATGCCATGGAGTTGAAGGAAATGCACCGTATTTAAGACACGCCTTAAGCACCCGCTCGAAGCCTTCGCCGAACAGGCAATATGTAAGAATCATTACAGGTTTCTCAAGACACATATATGAATACTTGGCAAGACCCGAAAGACTTCCTTCGCTCATAATACCATCGGCATACTTCATTATCTCGATATTATACGGGCCGTTGGCAAAAGCGCTTTTTTTGCGTCGGTGCAGTATTTCTCCCAATTTTTCCATAATTGCCAAACTTGATCTATGGGTGTCATACACAGGCTCATTTTCAACAAGTGTAACGCCGTCATCACAGGAATAATCATAAGAATGATAGCACATCTGATCTATAAAAAATCCGTCAAGATCTTCATAGGTATCAAATATATCCTCGGCCTGCTTCACTATAAATTGGCCCCAGGCTTTTTCTATATCAGGATTCATCGTGACATTATCCCTTACACGGTCACGGAACATCCAGGCGCTTCTAATTCCGTGGTCATGATGTATTATAGAGTCCCTGAATTTTTCATCAGCAAGCGCCCTGTCACACTCACCGTAATTATAATATATGTATGAGGCCACTCCGTTCCTCTTCAGCATTTTCAGATAATCCCTGATTTTATCCCTTGTGAGGCCCCTGATAATATTGTTTTTTGCCATCGTAGGATGCCAGAGCATATCAAAATCCCATTTATCGGTGTAACCGATATAGTCGCCGAAAATTCTGTTGAAACAGACTTCAGTCCACTTCACCTTCATCTGCTTAATCCATGACTTCAGAGTTTTCTCCGGAATCACAGGCGATCCGTAATACATGGTTCCTTCGTTTTCAACAATTACCGGATTGTTTAATTTGAAATATTCATTGTACTTTTGATGAAAATACCCCAATGCCTCTCGCCAATCTCCTTTGTGCGGATAAAACAGAACGCTTGTTCTCCATTCCTTTCCCTTTCTGAGACCGACATTCCCGTATGAAAGCTTAAGCTGACTATTCTCCTTGTCTGTAATAAAAACCAGCTCGGGTTTAATAAGATCAGGAGGCGACATCAGCGCCATACCGCTGTTATATGTTGTGCTGTACACGTCCATCAACGGTATGCCGATCCCGGCTCCGGCATTTGTCGAACAGTACGGGAACTTATGAACAAACCACGATGCCTGAGCATGTCCCCATCCGCCGGAATGCCCGAAAGCGTAAGGAGCATCCTCAAGAGGAGCCCACAAATTCCAGCCGGACGGAAAATAACCGTCGTTGATCGCGCGGAAAAACGGGAATGCATATTCAATTGTTACAGAACGTTCGGCACAGCCTTCCTGCAACTTGAAAACCATGTCCCATCTCATATGTTCCTTAAAAATATTTATCTGATTCTGAAAAATAAAAGCAGCGTCTTTATAGGTTTTGTCGAATTGCACATATACGCTGCCGGGTTCCTCTTTTATAAACAGATTCGTACACTCCGGAATTGATCCGGATCCGAGATTTACCATTTTACGGGCTTCATGATAAAATACCTTCGTGCGGCCGAACGGATCTTTATAGAACTTGTCTTCAAGACAGTCTTTTACCGATATCCCTGCCTTGTTTTTATAGACAAGTTTGTCTGCAGCAATATCATCCCACTGAGTATTTTCAGAGTCAAACATTTTAAAATCTGAAAACATCCCCGTTTCTGCATTAATTACTACTTTGAAAATCGTTGTTTCAATTCTGAGCTCATTTTTAACTCGTTCAATTTTTATATCCTTCACAGCAGAACTCCTTTCTTTATTTTTTAATAATATCCGTTTTTGATTCATAGTGATTTTGCTGCAGCGATTAACCGCTTTGCCCCGGCGAACCAAATATCTTGAAGCTGACAGGAAGTTTGGCATCAAAATTGATATGCAAGACAAGGTTATTCTCCCCTCCCGGGAGAGGACTTGCGGGAAACAGGATTAATACGCTAAACCAGTAATAAAATAAAATACTTGTACGATTTGCAATGTTTATTTTATACTCCGAAATTGCAGAATTTTCATCTGACTTGATAATATTTTTATATCAGCATCATATTTCATACTGCCAAGTAATATTGCTGGATTTATTACTCGATGCGTTGCGACCGGAATCTTCATTATTATTTTTTTGTTATTTATTTCATCAGATATATATACGTTTTATATGCTTCTTTTTCTTTCCCGTCTATAATGATATTTACAATATACAGCCCGGGAGCTGCTATTTCATCATTAGCAATTTTTCCATCCCAGCTGTAGGCCATCAAGCCGAAGTCAAATTTTTTCTGTAATATCCTGCTCCCGCTGATATTATAAATGACTATCTGTACAGATTCCTTTTTCGGATTAGGAAAGGTAATACTTGCTGCCGCTAATCCCGGAAATCCCGCAAAAGGCGCAAACATCCTGTTTTTAACCTGAACCTGTTTGCAATAATCATCATCGGCATTATAAACTATGCCAAAGGTTCCCAGGGAATTTACCGAGGTTTCCAGAAGTAAAAAACTGAAATTATCCGATTTTTTTTCAAGCCTTGAAATGGCTGATAATTTTATCCAGTCGCGCTTTTCATCCCATTTTGCAATCAGCAGATTATTCCGGTTATTTATGGTATAACCCGGATTTAGGTTTTTTCTGAATACAAGCTGTTGATTGGTTACCGGTATTTTAAATACCAGTTTCATATCTGCCGGAAAAGCGCTGCAGGAGGGTGAAGAGGAAATATTAATCTGATTATAAACAGTTAAATTTTTTTCAAAAAAACTGTAATTATCATTGGAAAGAACAGATATGGAAAAAACATACGGCGCCGCCAAAGTATTTTCCCGGAGGGAAAGGCCGGCAAAAATATTTGCTATTTTTCCGCCGCCGGAACCGATTTCATTATTGAGCAGATACTGATTGTGGGGCAAGGAAGCATTGGTTACGGAATATGTTGAACCTGCATTATAAACAGTCTCTACAAAGTAACTGTAAGCGTCCCCGTATATAATACATTCATCAAGATACTCACAGATATTGAGATTATCCTGTATGGTTTTCAGGAGTAAATTATTTTTGTATATATTATAAAAT